>JAWAXC010000116.1 GCA_038897115.1 Sulfolobales archaeon
GATAGACGAGGCACACGAGTTCTTCCCACAAAGCGGGAGAGAAGGCTTTGAAAAGGAGAGCTTAGAAGAGATGATAAACAAGATCATGAGGCTCGGAAGAGTAAGGGGGATTGGATGTATTATGGCAACACATAGACCTCAAGACCTTAACGACCTAGTAATAGAGCTAGCAAATACGAAGATAGCATTTAGAAGCGATGAAGAAACCCTCAAGAGAATTGGAATGGAGAAAAACGCGAAGATCTTAGAAACAGCTCCAGAAGGTCTCGGCATAATAAAGACACATGCCTACAGAGTCTCAGAGATTCTATTCAGAACATATCCACCAACGCCTATAAGGGGTTAAATACGATGAGAAACCCTAGCTCCGGTATAGGCTTCGTACCAAACTTCTGTAAGAAATGCGGAAACCTCATGTATCCAACACCCCAAGGAGTTGAATGCCCCAGATGCGGCTATAAGGAGCCCTTGAATCCAGACTACACAGGCATAGATCGAAATATAAAGAGTGACTCATATACATCTCCTAATGATAAACAGAACTTTAAGCCATGCATATCTAGTGACATATTAGATGCTTTGGGGCTAGAGTATTTAGTTTACCAGGAAAAACCTATGCCTATTAAGAAAAGTGGGACTAAATTCAGAGATCTATTAACAGATCTATGTAACAAGAATCCAAGCCAAAAGCTATGTGACCTTGAAATGTATGACCATCAGAAATCCGCTTTAGAGATACTGCTTAGGGGAAGAAGCATAATCGTTACAGTATCAACTGGAGGGGGTAAAACAGAGATCTGGGTTTCATACGCCTTGTCAAAGCAGCTGAAGGATAAGGACTTTAAGGTATTAGCTATATACCCTACGAAATCACTAGCATCGGATCAGATCTATAGGATCTCGAAATACTATAATGATGCAGGCTTTGAAACCACGTCTTAGATACTCGATGGCATAAGGGTATATTATGGAGCTGTGATAAAGTATGATGGCGATGTATCGTCTCATATAAGGGACTATCATGCTAGGAAAGCCCTAGTGGTTTTGACAAATCCAGAAATTTTGCTTGATATATTAGAGAAAAAATCAAATCATAAATTATGGAACTTCATTACTAATGTAAAAATGATCGTCATAGACGAGCTCGACTATTATAACAGCAGAGGGGCTACAGTGCTCCTTCATCTAATTAAAAGGTTCATTGAAAGATTAGGCACAAAACCTCAAATAGCTATCCTAGGAGCCACTATAAGGAATGTTAAGGCTATCAAGGACTTTTTCCCTACAATAGACTTTGATGTAATAGGAGGGCAAGCTCCAAGACCAGCTAACTACCTTTACATAGTTTTAGGTAAAAGGGATCTTGTGAAAAACCTATATAGCAAGCTACCAGGTTCGCAGGGACTAACCTATGATGAATACAAAGAGAAGTTCTTTGAATTGCTTCTATATTTTAAAGATAAAAATTATATAGATGCGATTGTGAAAGGAAATGAATCATCTATTGAGGATCTAGTAAAAGAATACCAGAAATGTTTAGAAACAACACTGATATTTGCTAAAAATATAGATGAGGCTAATAAAATAGGATCTAGCTTAGACCCTAATTTATCCGCTGTTCACCATTCCAAAATCAGCAAGAAAGATAGATCTAGCATTGAGGAGAAGGCTAGAAAAGGAGAAGTAAAAGTTATAGTTACTGTAAAAACACTTCTACAAGGTATAGATATAGGTTACATTGCAAGAGTAATTCATATAGGTCTTCCCTTAACTCTAAGAGAGTTTATTCAGAGAGAGGGTAGGAAAGGACGAAGACTTGATGTAGAAAGAACAGAATCTATAGTGCTTCCCATCCGCGAAGGAGATATAATACTCCTTAGCGAAGGGTTAAAGAGCCTAGAGATGTGGAGATCGCTGGAACCTGAGATTCTTATACTTAATCCCGAAAACGATCTTCTGAAACTATATGACGCAAAACTCGGATTCAGATCTTTAACAAGTGATGAACTTTTGAACAGAGAATTAGCTAAGCTGGAGTTTTATGAGATATATAAATATTATTATGGGATTCCTGTATATTTATACGATCCCTCTGCCAATAGTTATGAACCCGAAGGAGAATGTAGCTTAAGAGAATATATAGAGGAGTATCAACCAGGCTCTATAGATACACAGACACAACCTGCCTTAATTATCTCAACATATGATAATAGGAATAAAGAGCCAGCCGTTCTAAAGGTAGTACCTAACTATGCACTAACCCTGCAATACATGTGTGAGGCTCCTCATTGCGATATAAGTAGAACTAGAGAATGGAAAACTCCAAAAAGTATTATGAATGCTCTATCAGAATATGAGAGAATATGTAGGGAATGGAGGCAGCAGCCTAATCTTTTAGAAGATATTAGGAGAAGGAAGCTATGGAGTAAAGTTTATACAACCCTCTTGTTTAGCGGGCTAGGCGGATTTAAGCTAGTAAAAGAGTATCCTATATTAGTTAGATGGTACCTAGAATCTAGAAACAAAAGGAAGGTATTTCTGGATAATGGCATAGCTATAGATGTGTATGATATGCGAGCGATAGACGTGTTCCGTAAGCCCAAGGTTAAAAGCCCGTATAGATTCTTTACCTATGTATATGTAAGCGATTTAGACCCAAAGGATCTAAATTTAGAGAAGATAATTAGAGGAGTAGGATTTCTCAAAGCCCTTCTTAGACATAAATATGGTCTTCCACTAGATACTATTGAATATTCTTTCGAATATTTCTCAGGCTTACTCAAGATCTGGGAAAAAGAACCAATCGGCCTCATCAAATCTCTAAGAAACAAAGGGAAGATACAGATAGATGAGGACAGGGTTATTGGATGCGTAGAGTTAATTAATGATATTAAAGCCTATCAGATCGATGATAAATTTAAACTCTTATTAAAATATATAGATAGATATAGCTTCTCTGAAGAGGTATTAGCGGATCCGGGGAGGCTGAACGAAATAAGGGAAGATGCAGAACGTATGGTATATTACCTATGTAACATGATCAGTATTAAACTTAAAGAGGAGATAAAGCTAATATCTAGAACACCTAGAGAAAGTATCTTAATCCTTGATAGCGCCTTCGGTAAGGTATCTATATCTTTAGCAACACCTGAGCTGGGTATAGAGATACTAGAAATAATAAGTGTATCAGATCATAAAGCCTTTTCAAATAAGATCTTAGAAGCACTATCTAAACATCCAGATCTCAGATATATTGTACACTACGGACTTGAGAATAATCTAATAAATAAGGTTCCCTCCATGCTATCCGACAAAGTTATCGATCTAAGCACACAAATAACATCAAAATATCTAGCACCAGCAAGTCTTGGAAGAATCAGAGCCGAGCTTATGGAAAGAGAAGATCTTATAGAGATCCAGAACGAAATATCAAGCAAACATCTTAGAGATGAGAAAGTTGATGAAGATAGCTATAGAAGATTCTTTAAGCTGAGAGCAGAGACGATAGCTATACTATACAACCTATATAGAGGGTATACAACTTAGTTTTTTAACTCTTTATCTAGTTTAAATAAGTAGGTTATCTAGCTCTTAAGGTAGAATATTTAACATTAATTTATGGTTTCGCTATATACATGAATCCAGAACTGTCATTATATTAAATTCACTAAGAATACTGATATTGTAAGCGAAAGAGGAACAGTATAAAGAAATTACAGATCTCTGCTACTTTGTACACCCCAGTATCTCTCCATTATTTGTGTGAGTGGCTTTGATATTCTTTCTGGTGGGGGTGTTGCTTTGGCTTTTTTCTCATGTTTTCTTAGTCCTAGTAGGGTTTCTATATATGCTGTTAGTCCTCTTTCTAATCCTTCTCCATATCCTCCTTCTAGGTTTGTTACTAGTGCTTTGATTCTTTTCTCTATCCATAGGCTTCTGAGTATCTCTGCTATTGCTTCATATGTTTCTTCGGTTGCTTCTAGCCTTGTTAACGGGTCTCCTTGGTATGCGTCGAAACCTGCTGAGACGACTATCGCATCTGGTTTGAAGGCTTCTACTATGGGTTTGACTATGTTTTCAGCAATCCATATATATTCTGGGTCTCCGCTGTAGGGGGGTAGCGGTATGTTTATCTTCGTGCCCCTAGCATTCTCTCCCCCTATATCTGTTACCCTTCCTGTCCCTGGATAGATATCCTCCTCATGGATATCTATGTGAACCACCCTCGGCTCCTCCCAGAATATATCTTGGGTTCCATTACCATGATGAGCGTCAAAATCTATTATAAGTACTTTAAAGCCCTCCTCTAGAAGGGCTTGGGCTGCCATTGCTGCGTAGTTGAATATGCAGAACCCAAGCGTTGGAGCCCCCATAGCCCTGCCTCTTCTACCAGCATGGTGACCCCCTGGCCTCGGCATGATCATCCAGGGATCTCCTGTCTCTAGGGATTTCTTTGCTGCCTGATAGGCGGCCGTGGCAAATCTAGCTGAAACCTCGAATGTATGCTCCGTAACATATGTATCCGAGTCTATATAGTGGAACCCAAACCCAGATTCCCTCCTAATCATCTCCACATAATTCTCATCATGGATCCTATATAGGAGGGAGATATCGGCATTAGGAATGCTATGGATAGACATCGAGCCCCATGATCTAGAAGATCTGAGAGCCGATAATGCACGATCAAGTCTAGAAGGATTCTCAGGATGCCTCCCATAGGGATCTGTATGAAGCCTATGGATATCATCATAGAATATCCTGAGCAATATAAACACCTCATAGGGCTCTAGAGGAGAGCTGGGCTAGTAAATCAGCGATTATCGAGGGGTTTCCCAGCATATCTCGATAGCCTCTTGTGAATCCTGTTTCAAGAGCTTTTCTAATACTTATAGCCATGTCAGCCGGAGACCAGGCCTCTCCTAGGGAGTATATGTTGCTGAAATACCTGGAGGCTAGTAGAGAGTTCTCAACCTGTTCGAAGTGATCTTTGAGGGGGAAGATAATCCCTGGGATCCCTGATATTGCTAGGAGGGATATCGTTGACAGACCAGCTGGGGATATAACAACATCGAATGCCTTGATCAGAGTTGGAAGTCTATATATATGCTTATCTTCAATCGTTCCAACGCCTTGCCTTCTGAGATGCTCTAGAGCACCTCGAGATCCTGGGGCTACTATGAGCTCTGCATCGACACCCCAACCCCTGAGGATCTTAATTGCTTCTAGAATCCCGGCTAGTGCTTCAACCCCGGCTCCTGTGCCTCCTAGGGAGAATAATATGTAGACACCTTCTCCCAGCCCTAGCACCTTTCTAGCCCTATCCCTATCTAGCATTTCACTCTCTAGGATTGGTGGTATGGGGCCTATGTATTTAAACCCATATCTATCTCCCTTCAGACCCTCTTTAAAGCCTATGAAGAGCCTTAGATCGAATCTTCTGAATGCCTTGGCAAGAAACCTATTAACAAGGATACTTGGGATGATCTCTGAGAATCCTTTAGCCCTATAGGCTATGAAGTCTATAAGGATAGCCTTGGCTATCCTGTGTGAGAGGATCCTATCGCTACCCATGGCCTCCCAGGATTCGTCAGCCACTAGGAGATCATAGGCATCGAGATCTATAGATCCCTCTATAACAGATCTATTCCTAGAGGCAGCCCTAGCCATCTCCATAACAACCCCCAGCGAAAAGCCACCAGAGCCCCTCCTAAGATAGCTCCTATAGAAAACATCCCCAAGGCTTAGAAGCTCTCTAGACAACCCATTAACCCTGAAACCCCAGGCCTCTAGATACTCACCAGAAGCCCCAGGAGCAATGAAATCCACATCAAAACCCCTCCTAACAAGCTCAGAAGCAATAACCCTAGCCCTCGCAGCATGCCCAAGCCCTATAGAGGATACCATATAGAGAACCCTCATCGAGAAACCCATATGAGATAGGGTTTGAAGAAATTAATCCTATATAGAAAAAGCCTGTAGAAACACTAAATATAGAGTGGATATGGGGCTCAGGCTTAGAAATAGGTGCAGGCTATGCGGCTTAGAATCACCCTACATACCATCGGCAATAGGTATTTGTAAGAACTGTATAAAGTCAAAACCAGATGAGGCCCTCGAAATAGCTATGGAGAGCCATAGAAGGGCTAGAGAGCTCTTCGGCCTACCACCAGAGCCCCCTCGAGATCCTAGGGGGATTAGATGTAGCATCTGTGTAGCGGAATGTATAATCCCAGAGGGATCCACGGGCTATTGCGGGATCAGGGGTAACAAGGGCGGGAGAATGATCTATCTGCCGGGGGAGGATAGAGCCTATCTATACTACTATCTAGACCCACATATAACCAACTGCTGCAATGCATGGTTCTGCCCAGCAGGAACAGGCTGTGGCTTTCCAACATACTCATATACCCAGGGGCCTGAGAAGGGCTATTACAACCTAGCACTATTCTTCTATGGATGCTCATTC
>JAWAXC010000117.1 GCA_038897115.1 Sulfolobales archaeon
AGTCTGATAGAGAGCTCTAGCGGGATTTGAAAAACCAGCTAACTCTCTGTTTCTATAGAAGAACTCCGAAGGAGAAATTGCCCTAAAGCTCTCACTACCAGCAATAGCCATTCAAAACACCGTCTAGATATCTTATTTTTAAATGGCGATTTATAGCTTACCTCTTATATCCTCAATGATGATATATAATGAAAAATCCTGCTGTCTATATCTATTCAATACATATCACTAATGCTCAGCCCCCCTTCAACATAGATATTAGCTAGATTTATGATTATTCTAGTTGGGGATGACCGGTCTCCCCCTCTGAGCAGAAGCTGTGATTGAGGTGAAGCGACGGGGACCCATAGTAGATTTGAGAGAGTTTATTTAAAATATCATAGTTAACAGCTGGAAAGCCCTACACTCTAAGGCAAGGGAGGATCAGATGTTCCTTTCTTCCATAGTAATTGCTTAAAAGACACGAACCAATAAATCTATATAGGGAGGGGGTAGGGGGATGAGCTCTACCATAGCTTATTCTCTCACAAATAATTCCCGTCCAGTAAATGCTAAGGTAATAGGGAAGCACATCTATGGGAATCTATATGGATGTGACCCTGATATCCTCAGAAACCCCTATCAGCTCGAGAAGGTAGTTGTAGATGCAGCTAGAATAGGTAATATGACGCTTCTAGATGTAAAGCTCTGGAAAATCGGTGAGGGTGTCTCGATTATAGCTATTGTTTTGGAGAGCCATATTTCTATACATACATGGCCAGAATATGGATTTGCTACCGTTGATGTATATTCCTGTGGCTCGCATACATGGCCTGAACTCTCTTTCGAGTATATAGCAAAAGCTCTTAAAGCGAAGAAGGTTGTTATGGGTACAGCTGATAGAACTATGTATGAGGAATTTTGACTATTTAACTAAATACGTCTCTCACCGCTATATATACTGAAACCCGGATCTAATATACCTCATACCGTGTCAAATATATTTTTTAACACACTAAGAGCATAATTCTATGAGGTGAGAATTTGAGTAAAGAGAAAACCACGCTCTCAGTTATAAAAGCTGATATAGGCTCTCTTGCAGGCCACCATGTAGTGCATCCAGACACACTAGCAGTTGCATCTAGAATCCTTGCAGAGGGAAAGTCTAAAGGGATCATAAATGACTACTACGTAACAAATGTGGGTGACGACCTACAGTTGATAATGACACATAGAAGGGGTGTTGATAATCCAGCTGTGCATGAACTAGCATGGACAGCCTTTAAAGAGGCTGCAAAGGTTGCAAAGGATCTCGGTCTTTATGCTGCTGGTCAAGATCTACTTAGCGATGCATTCAGTGGCAATGTAAGAGGGTTAGGACCTGGCGTAGCTGAGATGGAATTTGAGGAAAGACCTTCAGAGCCTGTAGTGATATTCATGGCAGATAAGACAGAGCCTGGGGCCTTTAACCTACCCATGTACAGGATCTTTGCAGATCCATTTAATACTGCCGGCTTAGTGATAGATCCGAGGCTCCATCAAGGTTTTAAATTCACTGTTTATGATGCTTATGAGGGTAGGGAAATAACCCTCAACGCCCCAGAAGAAATATATGATCTTTTAGCCTTAATAGGAACACCTGGCAGATTCATAGTTAGAAGGGTACATAGGAAGAGCGATAATGAGATAGCAGCTGTAGTAAGTGTTGAGAGGCTAAGCTTAATAGCTGGTAGATATGTTGGCAAAGACGATCCAGTAGCGATTGTGAGGGCACAGAGCGGCTTCCCAGCAGTTGGTGAGATCTTAGAGGCATTTACACATCCACATCTAGTAGCTGGGTGGATGAGAGGCAGCCACTACGGACCATTAATGCCCGTTGGGCTAAGACATGCCAAGGTTACAAGATTTGATGGCCCGCCAAGGGTTGTTGCTCTAGGCTTCAACATTAAGAATGCGAAGCTCGTTGGACCGGCAGATCTATTTGATGATGTTGCATTCGATGAGGTGAGAAGAACAGCCCAGTTTATAGCTGAATATATAAGGAGGCATGGCCCTATAATGCCACATAGGCTAGGACCTGAGGAGATGGAATATACAACGCTACCTGAGGTTCTTCAGAGACTCAGTAGCAGGTTTGTAGAAACAGGTGAAAGAAAGGCTGCAAAGCCCAAGAGCTCCTCTGAACTCCTAACCCCAAGGGAGGAGAAAGGTGACTAGCGGATCCCAGTTGAGACCCCCACTCCTAGTTATAAACTTTAAAACATATAGATCCTCTTTTGGATCCTCTGCCCTAGAGATAGCAAAGTCATCAGAAAAAGTATCAAGAGAAATAGGTATTAGAATCATATTAGCCCCACCTCTAATAGAGACCTCCTATATAGTGAGGAACGTGTCTATAGATGTCTATGCACAATACGGAGACCCGCTATACTATGGAGCCTATACAGGCCATACACCACTAGAAGCTCTAAAAGACATAGGCGTTAAAGGTGTTCTAATCAATCACAGTGAAAAGCCATTGGAGCTAAGGAATATTATAAGGATCTCGGAGATAGCAAGGGAAATAGGTATCGAGACTATAGCTTGCTCAGATAGCAGAGGCCTCGCCAAGATGATAGCAATGTATGCCAAACCAAGCGCTATAGCTCTTGAACCACCTGAGCTAATAGGCACAGGAATAGCTGTATCAAAAGCCAAGCCAGAGATCATTTTGGAGGGGGTAAGCGCTGTAAAGGAGATCTCGAAGGAGATAATAGTATTAGCGGGTGCAGGGATATCGACGAAAGAGGATGCATCAAGATCTATAGAGCTGGGAGCAGAAGGGATCCTAGTATCATCAGCGATTATGCTATCAAAAGATCCTGGGAAAACCATTTTAGAATTTGCAGAAGCTATATTGAGAGCCTGGGATTCAAGATCATCTGCTTAGTAAAGGATCCTCATAGCCTGTGAGACAAACAAGCAATAACTTGGTGAGGCGCTAGAGAACTATGGCTAATAAGTGAATATTAAGAAGCAAATTTGGCTTAAAGTATTAAGAAGAAAAGGGCTGAAACATATTTGATGGTCTTTGGAAGCTTTCATATTAATTCGCGGTTAAGACCCTTCAAGGCTATTAGCTATGCCGATATATATAATAGGTTTATCAATGGCCCTCGGGTGCGCGAGGGTGGCTGAACCGCCGTAGCCCGCCCGAGGGAGACTGTGATGAGCCCGAGGGTAGCCAAAACCCCCTCGGGTAAACGGTAAGAGAAGCTTAACCACACTTTTTGAGCAGAACCCCCCTTTGAATAGAACAGGAACATCTATTCAGAACTTTTTATACCTATAAAAATATATTTTAAGAGGAAACCCTGGTCATACCTCCAGCTAGATGATCGCAATGACAGGTCAGCAAACCTTTTATTCAAGTAATAGTTCGCGAAACCTTAATAAAATTAATATTGCAATCGGGGTGGAGGAGAAGCTATGGGTAAAAATATATGTGAGATCTGCTGGGAAAAAATAGCTATTGGGAAATGCCAGAGATGCTCAAGAAATGTCTGTAAAAACCATATCGTTGGTAACATATGCTCAATATGTAGAGCCTATATGTGTACTATATGTAGAAGGCATCTTGCAATAGCCAGCTGTATATTATGCGGTAGAATTGCCTGCTATAAATGCTTAGATAGGAGATATAATAGTTTGATATGTATGTACTGCAGGATCTCTGCTAATCCTACCTTAAATTATAAGATCTTCTACTCTCAAGTATAAATGTAATGGATTATAAAAATAATTTGAAATAGCTGAGTACAAAATGCTAAAGATTCTATATTGCTCCAAATCTCTTGTTCCACTCTTCATAGCTTCTAACCATTTCAGGCGAAATGCTGGGCTTTCTCTTTGATATTGCTTCGATTAAATCACTCATTCTAATGGGTCTTGGCCTTTCACCTATCGACCCTTTTTCAAAGATCTCATCAACTACTTTCGAATATGCCTCTCTTACAATATCAACTATATCGCTAGCTGAATAGCCCTCCGTCATCTTAGCTATCTCCTCAAGGTTAACATCGCTATCTAGCTCTAGATTCTTTGTATAATGTCTTAAAAGGGCTAGTCTCACCTCATAGTTAGGGCTAGGAACATATATTCTCTTCTGGAATCTCCTTATAAAACCTATATCAAGGGCCCAAGGCTTGTTGGTGGTTCCTATCACGAATATCATATCTCTACTGCCTTTCGTATGGAGTCCGTCCATCTCTTTCAAGAACTGGTTTCTCACCCTAACCTCACCCCCTATTTCTGTGGAGAATGTGCCCATGAGAGAGTCTACCTCATCTATAACTATCACCACAGGCTTACCGCTTCTTGCGATCCTTCTAGCGGTTTCAAAGATCCTTCTTACATTCTTCTCGGCATCACCCAGCCATTTAGACATTATATCGGATGCATCTACAGCTATGAAGGCAGCCTTTATCTCATTGGCAACAGCTGCTGCTAACATAGTTTTACCATTGCCTGGAGGGCCGAACAATAATATGCCTCTATCCCATCCTATTTTATCTATATATAGATCTGGTCTTTTAACTGGGTATATAATTGCTTTCTTTATAGCCTTCTTAACCTCCTCTAGATCCACGATATCTTCAAAAGTTATTTTAGGAGGCTCCGAAACTAGCTCATGAGAATCAACCTCTATTCCCTGTCTCTCCCCACCTCTCCCCCCAGCTGCTATTCTCTCGAGATTTCTCTCTAGAAATTGTGCTCTCTCTTCATAGCTTTTGATGAACTCAACATACACATCTCTCAACCCACTATCGGGATTTATGCTTATTATTCTCCTGAGGATCTGTGCTGCTGCTCTATAATATTTAATAGCATCCTCATAGTTACCCATCCTCTCAGCAATAACCGCTTTATCTGCATATTCCCTTGCAGCCTTCTCTAAGAGGTTTGTGGAATAGCCACCCATTATTGGCACCTCTAACCCACAATGCTAACCTTATTACTCTTTACAAGCCTATCTAGGGAAGCCATCACCTCTTCCCTGCTACATCCATAGATACGTATGAAATCCTCTATATCTAAGAACCCTCCTCTAGATACTATATAGTCCAACAACGCTTTATCCAGCTCTTCAGGTGTTCTTAAACGCCTTGTATTGCTCCCTACATTTTCCCTCCTATTTATCTGTCCAGAAGCTTCTATACCATGCCTTGCATCTCTACCCACCTTTTGCTGATTAGCTCTTACAGCATATACATCAGGGGGTAGAGACACTAGATCCTCGTTAAGATCTACTGTAACGAGTTTTGCAAGTTCAGGAAGCATCTGAGGTAAGGTTTCATCAACACTTCTATCTGCATCAGCTATTATCTTTTTAAGAAGCTCCGACGCCTCTCTAGAGTCTGGCTTTATACTATGCTCCATTAGAGGTTCTGGGGCTGATGTAGCACCAGTTATCGAGTTGATCTCAGCCATGACTCTTTCGAGGGAAACCGCTACATTCGGAACTATCGGCGCTATCTGGGGCTTCAACAGATCTAACAGCCTCTGGAATTCAACTAAGGATGGTCTTAGCTTGTCTAACTCGCTCAGCGTGCCCACCCTCAGCTTGAGCTGTTCTATAAATGTAAGGGCTATCCTAAGCCTTCTATAGATTTTCTTTATCTCCACCATCTCATTAGCATATATAGTCGCCCTAGCCATGTTCTTCTCAGTCACAGCCCTGAGAGCCTGCGTATATAGCTCGTTATATCTTCTCTGCATCTTTCTAGCAACTTCTTCTAGAGCATTATAGCTTAGATCTAGCTCTACTAGGATCTGCTCCAGAGCCTTTCTAAGCGTGTTTTCCCTTCTAGATATAGCTCTTGCTATACCTGAGAAGAATCTAGATATCAGATCAGATGCCCACCATCTCCTCTCAACCTCATCGCCCACTATGGGTTCCACCTATAACACCCCTCTCTGGGGGTTGGCTATCCTACGATACGATCCTAACCTCTATGGGCTTTTGCTGAGTCTGCTGAGCTATATCAACCTTTGGCTGTACAATCTGTGCCTCTACCTGTATCTTAGGCTGGAAAGTCGTCTCTGTTTCAAGTTTTTCGAGCAATTCTATATGGGTCTCAACATCCTTCTTCTCATCTAGATATTTATTCCTCACAGATCTTAGATTCTCGATGCTGGCTTTAAACCTCTGCTCGTTGATCTCGCCTGCTGTGTAGCCTATCTTCAAATGATTCATCGCCTTATCTAGATGTAGTATTTCATCCTCGATCTCTCCTAACCTTTTCCTAAGGAGGTTTTTAACCTGCTTAGATCTCTCTTTAAGCCTATTAAGAGTCGCCTCTAAGCTCTTCTTAATCTCCTCATAGGCCTGGGATCCTATCTCTTTAGAAGAATAGAGATCCTCAAGAGCTCTAGATCTCTTCCTAGCCCTATCAAGTTG
>JAWAXC010000118.1 GCA_038897115.1 Sulfolobales archaeon
GGTGTGTATATTGAGTGGCTACCGTTTGATAACCCCTTTAACCTGGTGGCTAAGCTTGCTTCTCGCAGGAGTCGGATCGCTGTTGTGAAGATCCAGCCTGAGGATCCCATACCTGGGGAGGCTAGCATAACAAAATCGGATCTCTTCAGAGGTGGCGAGGAGATCAGGGGATATAGTGTTATATATAGAGCTATATCTAGGTCGAGGCTTGAATATATAGTTGATAGGGTTGCGTCAAAGGATATAGATAAGCTGGTTATAGGGTCTAGACCTAATATAACAATAATAACTAGGGTTAAAAGGTGGGGGTGCTCAGAGATTCTTAAGAGATCAATGGGCCTTGTTGCCGAGATCTCGTTAAAAAGGGATCAAAACCAGCTATAATCTGAATCTCCTGATCCTTCTTGGGAGCTCTACCTCAACCTCTTCCTCCTCGATCTCTATCCTTATAGCAGCTTGATCAGGATCTATATTATTGCTTCTCATCCATGAGTGTAGCATATCAGCTATGAGCGAGATAAACCCCTCCTCAACAGATTCTCTATCGCTATCCGAAACATATTCCCTAGCCTTCTTAAAACCCCTGATCATCTCTTTAATAGCCTCCAAAAAACCCTCTGGAACCTCCTCTTCCTCCAAGATACCCCTCTATAAATACTCTATCTAAATTAAATAGCTCTGAGAGGTTTTCATCGAAGATATATCCCTTCCACATATTATCTATATTAGTGTGTTCCTTGAGCTACTATGTAGAGATGATCGATGTTAGGAAGAGCTATGGGAGGAGGGAGGTTCTGAAGGGAATTACGATAAGGGTTATGCCTGGCGAGATATTCTGTCTAGTAGGCCCTAACGGGGCTGGGAAGACAACTACTCTAAGGATAATGGCTACTCTTGCAAAGCCGAGCTCTGGATCTGTTAGGATCTTCGGTGTGGACATAGCTAGGGCAAAGGATCTCTCGGATATTAGGAGGAAAATAAACTACCTCCCAGAAGAGGCTGATGTATATTCAAGGCTCAGTGGGATCGAGTATCTCAGGTTCTTCGCAGAGCTCTATGATATAGATGTTGAGAGGGCTATTGAGATTGGGATAAAGATCTCCGGCCTCTCCACCCAGGATCTCAAGAGGAGGACTGGGACATATAGCAAGGGTATGAGGAGGCGATTACTAATAGCGAGAACACTCATGACAGAGCCTCTCCTAGCAATACTAGATGAACCAACCTCGGGGCTCGATATATTCTCATCGATACATGTTAGAGAGGCTATAAAGGAGTATTCAAAGGAAAGGGGATCCTCGGTAGTGCTTTCAAGCCACAATATGTTTGAGGTGGAATATCTATGCGATAGAATAGCCCTAATCAATGATGGGGTAATAGTGGGTGAGGGGAGTGTGGAGGATATAAAGAGCATGACCGGATCTAGGAACCTGGAAGAGTCTTTTGCAAGACTTGTTTCAAGAACAACAAGATAGTCTTAATTATGAATCACCCCCAATAGTGGGTAATACATCTAGCAATGATCTTCAATAGATATTAGTGCTTGAACCAACATATCTCGGTGGATATAATGGCTATCCTCGCCTTTGATATATATGGAACCGTTCTGAACCTGGATAGCATTGGTATAGATAGATCTCTTCTTAGAGAGTGGAGATCCACGCAGCTGGAGATGACATGGAGATCCAGTTTAATGGGTATATGGCTTGATTTCGACGAGATAACAAGGATCTCTTTGAGATATGCTATGGAGAAGATCGGCTTAACAGCGGATGAAGAGGAGATCCTCAGGAGATGGGATAGTATGGTTGCATATGAGGATTCTAAATACATATGCATACTAGGTGAGAAGCATAGCATATATGCCCTCACAAATGGGACTAGGAGGAGTATTGAGAAGGTTCTGGAGAGGAATGGGCTTCTCAGATGCTTCAAGGGGATCTATACAGCTGAGGATGTTAGGAAATATAAACCCTCCCCTGAGATCTATAGGGGGGTTTTTATCGTGGATCGGCTCTAGAGAAGCTTACCTCGTCTCCTCAAACCCCTTCGATGTTTCAGGTGCTAGAAACGCTGGTATGAGGGCTATATATGTTAATCGCCACAGACTCCCAATAGATCCTCTAGCCCCTCCCCCTGACTATGTAGTTGCCAGCATTGCGGATATTCTCAACCTACAAATCTAGCTTAGAGCTATAGCTTTCTGTGTTATTGAAAGGGCCTCCACACATGTTGATCTACCTGTAACTAGTTTAAAAGGGATCTCTCGTTAATAAGGGTAGATAATCCACTATATTGGGGTGTGGTTTGGCAGAGGTTGTGCCCCCTGAGTTAGAGCAATATGCTGTGAAGCTCCAGCAGTTAAGGGCAAGGCTTGGGCAGGTCCAGGCTGAGAAAGGGGTTGTCCAGGCTGAGTTGAGGGAGGTTGAGAGGGCCTTGGAGCTTTTAAAAGGGGCTGCTCCAGATGCTCTTGTCTTCAAGAGCGCTGGACATCTAATGGTAAGGGTTTCTAAGGATGATGCGGAGAAGGAGCTAAGCGATAGAAAGGATATCCTCGAGCTTAGGCTCAAGGCTTTGGAGAGGCAGGAGGCTAGTTTGAATAGCGAGATAAAAGATCTAGAGGCGAAGATCAACGAGATAATGGGAAGATACTATGGTAGAAAGGGTGGAGGAGGCTAGCGAGGATAGAGGGGATCTATGGGAAGAGGTTGCTCTAAAGATAGAGGATAGGATTGAGAAGGAGATTGAGAAGAGGCTTGGGAGGAAGGCGCATTATGTTGCTGCTATAAGCATTAGGAGAACCTCGGATGGGATAGATCTGGGAATAGATCTCCAGGTGTTTTCCTCATCAGGATCTAGGGAGAAGCTTTTAGAGATAGTTGATGAGGTGATCGATGCTGGATTTAGAGAGGCTGAGAAGCATATTAAAAGGGGTTGGAGAGGAGATCGGAAGTCTCTCGAAGGAGAGGAGAGTGGCGGTAGCATCTCATCCATCAGCTGATCTAGATTCGATCTCATCGGCCATAGCATTATCACTGCTTATTAAGAGCCGCTCAAACACAGTCCCATGCTATATATCTAGCGGGGGTCTTGATGCGCTAGCAAAGAGGATCTATGAGGATGCTCTTTCCAAGGGATATATAGAGGATTGCCCAGCCAATCTACAGAGGAATTGGATCTTATTAGTGGTTGATACACCATGTAGAAGAGCATCTACCGAGTGCTCCTCCTTCGATACCGTCTATGTAATCGATCACCATGTATCGAGTGGGGAGGAGCCTAGATACCCAGGCATCGTATATCCCGAAGCATCCTCAACTACGGAGCTATGCACCCTAATGCTTGAGGAGACCTCCACCGATATACCAGATCCCCAGCTCGCGAATAAGATCCTCGCTGGTATTCTATATGATACAAGATCCCTCACACTAGCCTCGATCACAGCTATAGAGGCTACTAGGTATCTGATGAGGTGGGGGGCAAGAATTAGCGAGGCTCTACAGCTTATCAGGAGATCACCTGGGATAGATGAGAGGATAGCTAGGCTTAAGGCTATGTCAAGGGTTATGATCTATAGGAGTGGAGAGATACTTCTATGCATAACACATGTAGGCGCCTATGAAGCCTCCGCAGCCCAGATCCTCATGGGAGGGGGATGCGATCTAGCCATAGTGATCTCAGAGAAGGATGAAGAGACAAGGGTTGTTGGTAGATGCTCAGAGGAATTCTGTAGGGAAGCTGGGTTAGGGGATCTGATCCTAGATGATCTTGTGAAGATCTATGGGGGTGGCTGGGGAGGTCATAGGCTAGCAGCTGTAGCATCTGTAAAAGCCTCCTACGAGGAGCTATTGAGGAAAATACCCCTGCTCCTCGGTAAAAAGCTAGGGGTTGAATTCATACCATTAGAGAAATAGCTGTGAAACCCTAGAAGCTGTTTTAGGTATCACTAAGGATTAATATATAGATAGGCTATGGATTATCGTAAATCGTTTAAATATACTATACCAAGTTAAAAAGATCCTCTGCGGGTCTTGAGGTTAGATATAGCTTAATATGGAAAATAATATTAAGCCCTATGGATCTTGAACCTTACTGACCTCCTCCCCATTCTAGAGAGCAGGCCTTCACCCGTAAAAATATATATTCCTCCGAACATATGTTCAGTGGTGGGTCTATGCAGAAGTTAATACAACTACCCGATATAAAGATCCATGATAAAGTATCTGTAGACCCCGGGAAAGCGGCTGTGATAGTGGTGGATATGCAGAATGACTTCGCACATCCAAAGGGAAAGCTGTTTGTGCCAGAAGCGCCTAAGACGATACCAAATATATCGAGGCTGATAGGGAGGGCTAGGCAATATGGTGTTCCAATAATATATACCCAGGATTGGCATATGAGAGACGATCCCGAGTTCAGGATCTGGGGTGAGCATGCTGTTGGAGGTACATGGGGAGCTGAGATCGTTGATGAGCTGAAGCCCCGGGAGGGGGATATAGTGATTAGAAAGCTTAGATATGATGCCTTCTATGGAACACAGCTTGAGCATATACTCTCAAGGGTTCTCAGAAGAGAAACTCTCATAATAACCGGTACAGTGGCAAATATATGTGTACTCCACACAGCTGGGAGCGCAGCCCTTAGATGGTTCGATGTGATAGTCCCTATAGATGGTGTTTCAGCCCTCACAGAATTCGATCTATATGCGGCGCTTAGACAGATAGACTTTCTATATAAGGGGAAAATAGTTAGAAGCGTTGATGACATAACATTCTCCCCCAGCTGAGATAGCTTTTTATATAAGTTAATCATAAATACATGAATTCAGATCTATAGACGGTGGTGTAGACGGTCTATAGAGCGCCACACCATATAACGGGCTTCTGGATACCCCTGAGAAATAGGGATCCATATTCTACAGGCTCACTCGGTGTTGGAATACTTCTAGAGCCTGGGATGATAGCCTATGAAAAACCTGCTAGTAGCTGTATTGTAGAGGTTGGCGATATATGCTTTGATAAGGGCCCTGTAGAGGTTATAACACGTGAGAAGAGAGTCGCACATGGCCTCTACATAAGATCCTCAGTACCCCTTGGGATTGGGGGTGCTGTAAGCGCTTTCACAGCCCTTGCCCTATCATGCGAGGCCCTGAGGGCCGAGGGTAGGGACTGCAGATCTAAGGAGGATCTCCTTGAGGCCTCAAGAATAGCTCATAGAGCTGAGGTGCTCGCACTAACTGGGTTGGGAGATGTGATAGCTATGGTCACAGGTGGGGGTTTGGTTATGAGGTTAAAACCAGGGGCCCCTGGGATTGGATATGCTATAGCTATAAGAGATTCTACTCTCGATTTTGTTGAGTTCACATTAGCACAGATAGATAGGCGGATCACTACTGTAGATGTGCTTAGAGATCTATGGGATAGGATTTATAGATATGGTAGAGAGGCCTATAGAGGCTTTGAAAAAAATCCTAGCCTAGAGAGCTTTATAGAGATATCCCATAGATTCTCTCAAGAGGTTGGATTCCTAGATAAAGATCTAAAGAGCTCTCTAGATAAGACCCTCTCCCCATACCATGGAAAAGGATATCTGCTCGGCTACTATGCCAAGAAATCTATTCTCGTGATAGCCCATGAAAAGGGGTTGGGAGATGAGATAGCCTCGGCTATTGGAGGGATTGTTAAAAGGGTTCTCGGCATATATAGAATATCCTATGAAGGCTTCGCCTTTATGTGAGGCGAACCCGGTGGTTGCCCATGCCCATTACCTTGGTTATTTTGGTTTTTCTGGGCACGTGTTCACCCCCACCTGTTCCTTCCCCTCGACCCGTCTATGCCTACGGCTCCAGAGGATCTCTATATCTCCAGAGCCGTCGGCGAACCGGGGTGCATAGCTTCATAGCCTCGTCCCTCGCCTAAGGCTCATCGGCATTAATAGACATATAAGTCTCTGACCATTATATACCAAATAGCTATAATGAATGAAAAATCCTAAAGCCCATCACCAAGCCAACTGTCTAGAGGGATCATCGATCTTATTAGTGGATATCAATAGTTTATAAGTCGCCTCGCCTTAGAAGGGCTGGGCTGCCCAGTTGTCATGGATACCTCCAGACCATCCTAGGAGAGAATCACTAATTATAAGGGAGAAGCTTGTTGAGGGGTTTAGAAGGGGTATAGTTGTTCCCCAAGGCCTCATAGCCCATGGGAGGGGCGAGTGTTTTGATTACCTAATAGGTGAGAAGACCATAGAACCGGCTAGAAAAGCTATAAGGGCCTCAGCCGCCGCCCTGTTACTTGCTAGAAGGCCTGTTATAAGTGTTAATGG
>JAWAXC010000119.1 GCA_038897115.1 Sulfolobales archaeon
CCCACACCATATATAGTGAATCTATCCATGCTAGCATCTAGATCCCTGACTACAACCAGCAGATCTATATCGCTGAGACCTCTCACAAACCTCCCCTCCGCCAGGGATCCTGCTAGGATTATCCTCACCGGCCTATAACGACTTACCAGCTCCTCAACGAGCCCTTCAAGAACGTCTATGAGATCTCTTATATTATCTCTATCAAGGATCTCCTTCAACCGCCTTCTTAACATACTCTAACACCTCCCGGGCAATCTTGATAGCTTCTTCAGCATCTTCTCTAGAGTAGTGCTTATAGGGGGGAAGAGAGGGCCATGCATTGGGATATCTAGTTGGTATATAGTATCTATCTAGCTTACCAGCAGCCTTGGCAAGATCCTCTGGAATTCCGATCCTAGATGATATCTCCTCAAGGATAGCTTTAACACTGTGTGTCCGTCTATATATTCCTAACCTCTTGATTAGAAGGGCTTTCAAACCCTTTTCAACGGCTTGGTGGGAGTAGAAGCATGCTTTGCTCCACTTCCCAACTCTATATAGCTCTAAAGCAGCCTCAAGATCATCTATAGCCTCCTCAAGCCAATCTCTATATCTCTCGTAGCTCATTATAAGCACCGTGGATCTTCAGCGAGCCATAGCTACATCATCAAAAATGCTTATAAATTTAGATAGCTTGTCCTGGCTATGGGTTATCAGCATTGTATCAATAGCCTGAGGCCTGTCAATGGGTGTTGATGTATTGCTCAACCTTGAGGATCTTATCAGAGGGATCAAGTTCAATCACCACTCATGGTAGCGGGCTACAGTCATCATCAATATCTAAGGGTGTATAGGGCTTTAAATATCTATCCAAACCACCTATCCAGCCCCCTAGCAGATGATGCTTTTGAAAATGCCTTCACAAGCCTTTCAAGGTTGTTCTCCACCCTCTCTCTTGAGAACTCATATTCCTCTACAAGCATCTCTACAACCTTCTCCCTATCAGGGGGTCTCCACTCTAGCTTGGGTACCTCCGCTACAGGTGGGTTTAGGAATATGTTTTTGATCTCCTTAGGATCTGTCGGGAATCTAGCCCCTGGGAGGACTTTCAGAGCTTTTTCAAGCCCCCCATAGCTTTTGATCAATGTATATGCTTTTTTAGGCCCTATCCCCTCCACACCATCTGGGTTATAGTCTGTTCCTATTAGAATTGCTATCTCAACAAGCTGCTCCCTAGATATCTCTAGTGTTTTGAGAATTGTGTTGAGATCTAGTAGCTCTGGCTTGAGCTCTACATAGACATCCTTCCCAGGCAGCTTCCTCCTACCGCTGATCGTTAGATTTCTAACCAGCCTTGGGCTCCCAAATAGAAGGGAGTCATAGTCCTGGCTCGCGCTAGCCCATGCAACGCCCTTGATAACCATGTAGGCAGCCTGGGCCTCGCCCTCTGATGGTGCTTGGACCCATGGGATACCCATATACTCTAGTAGTTTTTTAGATGCCTCAACCATCTCATTTGTAAGCCTTGATGTTGCCTGGGCATATCTCCTCATCTCCTCCTCATCACCCCTCTCTCTAGCGATTCTAAGCTTCTCCTCAGCCTTCTGCTTAGCAATACTCCTCCTAGCTATCTCAGCGCTCTTAAGCTCAGGAGGCTTCCCATCGAAGACATATACGGGCTTGATACCTGCTTCAACCAGATTTATTGTTCTGTAGAAGAGGCCTGAAAGATGGCTTGTAACCCTGCCCTTGCTATCCATAAGCGGTGTGCCATCCTGCTGTCTAATGGCTGAGAGGAATTGGTAGAGGGCGTTATAGGCGTCTATAGCTATTACCTTTCCAGAGAGCTCCCTAAGATCGTTTATATATCTTATAGCCTTCTCGGGGATTAGCTCTTTGAGATCTACACCCAAAGCTCCACCAAATATAAATTAGATAGGAGATATATAGAGCCACAGCTATGGAGCACTAACAGCCTATATGATGTGCTAGGGCTTCTTTTATCCATCCTGCGCATTCGATTCTATGGGGTAGCACCGTGCCTAGGCTTAGGTGGAGCCTCAGAGATCTTCTAAGAGGTAGAGAGGCAATCCCAGTGCCAGGTGTCTATGCACCATCTATAGCTATGCTCGCAGAGAGGCTGGGGTTCAAAGCTGTCTATCTAAGCGGGGCTGCCCTCACAGGCCTCCTAGGCCTACCAGATCTAGGGGTTATAACCCTCTCAGAGGTTGCTATGTTTACCAGATATATAGCTGATAAAATCACAATCCCCTTGATAGTAGATGCAGACACAGGCTTTGGAGAAGCAATAAACGTCGCTAGGGCCGTGAGGGTTCTAGAGGATGCTGGGGCCTCTGCCATCCAGATAGAGGATCAGGTTCTGCCTAAGAAATGCGGACATCTAGCTGGTAAAGAGGTGATCCCGGCTGAAGAGATGGTTAAGAAGATAGTCATGGCTGTCGAGAGTAGGAGGAGCGATGACTTCCTAATAATAGCTAGAACAGATGCTAGAGGAGTAACAGGGCTTGAGGATGCGATAGAAAGGGCTAAAATCTATGTGGAGGCAGGGGCTGACATAATATTTCCAGAGGCCCTGGAGAGTGTTGAGGAGTTCAGAAGATTCGCTCAAGAGGTTAAAGCACCTCTCATGGCAAACATGACTGAGTTCGGGAGATCACCACTCCTAAGCCTAAAGGAGCTAGAGGATATAGGCTATAAACTCGTAATATTCCCAGCAACAACATTTAGAGCTAGCATGCTCGCCTCTAAAAAGATCCTAGAGATTATAAGGGATAAGGGGACACAGAGAGACAATCTAGACATGCTTATGAGCAGAGCAGAGTTCTACAGCCTAATAGACTACTATAGATATGAAGAAGAAGATAAAAGGGTCGATGCAAAGGCGAGGGAGATAGTTAAGCGATCTAAAAGCCAGATGAGATTAAAATAACCACGAGGATCTATCATAGTGAGGGCAGAAAATCTTAAATATTTTTTAGAGCCTACCTAGGCGATGAGAACCCCATGCAGCTGGACTCAAAAGCCACCCATGGTGGAACCCCCACCGCTAAACAGAGTAAAGCGATGAAGAGAAACGGCTAGGAGAATATTGAGATATTATTTTGGAATACCCAATGAATTAGGATTGATACCTTGGCAATAGGTTTAGATAGATTTATTGAGGTGGCTGGACAGCTATATAAAAGATCCATAGAACTCGGGATACCAGCTATCTCACCAGAAGACGGCCTGGTTTTATCATCTATAGCCTTTATATATTGCGCCTCAAATAGCTATATAAAAGCTATAGATGCTGGAGCTGGTATAGGATATTCAACTATATATCTAGCCTATGGGATGGGCATAGGCTGCCGAGGAGAGCTCACAGCGGTTGAGAATAGATGGGATAGATTCGAGGAACTCAGAGCCAACCTACCCCTTTTAAAAGAAATAGCAGGTGATAAAATCGAGGTGAAGGTTAGATATGGAGATGCCCTAGAGTTTCTAAGAAACCTCGAGAACAAGGCTCTCGACATAGCTTTCGTCGATATAGAGAAGAGCTTCTATCCCGAAGCGCTTAGGATACTGAGGGATAAGCTTAAAATGGGAGGTATAGCGATATTCCATAATGCCATAGCCCCTAGGCCTCCAAGGGAGTTTTTCGAGATAGCTGAGAGGGAGTATATTAGCACTATAATACCTAGCGAGGCAGGGATATTGCTAGCATATAAGGCTGGGAAGCGATAGAATCGCTTTGAGCTTCACATAATAATTCGCTTTCGACACTGAGGAGAAGATCTATGTGTTGTGATCATAGAGTAAAGAAGATCCATTAGAGCTAGGGCTGCATACTTATAGGAGTTATTTGTTGAATAGTAATGGTGCGGTAGATGCCGCTAAAGGAGAGGGACTTTGTTCTAGTAGAATATACCGTGAGGGTTAAGGATACAGGTGAGGTTATAGAAACAACCAGCGAGGAGGTTGCCAAGAATAGTGGGATCTATAGGGAGGGAGATGTATATGGGCCTAAACTCATGATAATAGGTGAGGGAAGATATGTTAGGGGTTTTGAGGAGGCTGTAGCCTCCTCAGAGGTTGGCGAGGAGAAGACAGTTGAGGTAGAGCCTTCGAAGGCATATGGTGATAGGGATCCCAACAAGGTTAAGATCCTAAGCCTTAGGGAGCTTGCTAAGCTCAACATAGTGCCCGAGCCTGGGAAGGCTATAGAGATAGGCGGGGCTGTGGGTATTGTTAAGAGCATCTCGGGGGGCAGGGTTGTTGTCGACTTCAACCACCCACTATCTGGTAAGACCCTGGTATTCACCTATAAGGTTGTGAAGAAGCTTGAGGATCCTGTGGAGAAGATTAAATACCTCATGCTGAGAAGATCCAGAAGGCTCTCAGCTGAAAAACTCGTTATAAGGATCTCCCAAGATATGATAAAGGTTGAGATCGAGACCCCTGAGGAGGTTATACTCGCAGAAGATCTACAGATATTCAAGAGAGCAGTGGCAGACGATATATTCAAATACTTCCCAGAGGTTAAGCAGGTAGTCTTCATAGACAACTTCTTCAGACCTCAGTAGATGTAAAAAGCGTGGTATCTATTAAAGGGGATAAGGGTTTTCAAAGACTCCTCGAAGCCCTTAACAGGGTCTCAAAGAGCTATGAGAAAACATCCAAGATACTCACCCTAGGGCTTGAAAAGAGGTTTAGGGGAGAGGCTCTATCACAGATAGAGCCTGGAAGGATCCTCGATGTAGGATCGGGAACGGGTGTGATGGCCAGAGAGATCCTCAGAAGATCCACAGGATCATATGTGGTCGCCCTCGAACCGCTTCCAGGGTTTCTAGCTATTTTAAAAGGGGTTTTAGAGAATCCCCGAGCCGATGTTGTTCAGGGGTATATAGAGTATATGCCATTTAGAGATAAAGCCTTCGACACTGTGATAGCCGGCTTCATGCTCAGAGATGTAATGGATCTGGGAAGATCCATCTCCATGATGGCTAGGGGGAGTAGGAAAGCCGTTGTGATCCTCGACTTCTGGAGGCCAGATAGCATTCTAGTCCTTTTGATAGAGGTTATATATATGTTTCTCATAATGGGCCTAGTCGCAGCTGTATCACCAAGAGATATTAGGGGTTATATGGAGATGATAAAAACGGTATTTAGAGTGCCTAGGATCGGGGGTCTTATAAGGCTTTTAAAAGGGCTGGGGGTTGTTAGGATTAGGTGTTGGGCTCTATGCATACTCTTCCTAGCTAGGATAGATATATGCCCTAGTATCTAACAATGGTTACATATGGTTACACCATGCTTATCAGCTATATAGACCCCCAGCCAGGGGGGTATATGGTTATAGCCATCCAGAGGGCTAGGATCGCGCCTCTCCTCATCATAGCCTTCCTATCCCTTGTAGATACATCCTTCATATCGCCTGTGATCTCATCATATACTAAAAGCCTTGGGGGAGGGGATTTCGAGGCTGGGTTGGTGACTGCTCTATACTCTATAGTGGCTATACCAGCTACAATTGTTATGGGTTATGCTATTGATAGGATTGGGAGGAGAAGGATCCTAATACCCCTTTTCATAGGCGATACAATCTCCCTTTATATGTATAGCCTAGCCTCTAATGTTCAGCAGCTGATGATAGCAAGGGCTCTACACGCGTTATTCGATGCAGGGGTTTTCCCAGCATCTATATCTATATTTAGAGAGGCTATTGCTGAGAAGAGGGTTGGGAGGTATATGGGTTTCTACTGGCTCTTCATCTCCCTAGCAATTATAGTTGGATCATCAACAGCGAATATCATGGTCCTCAGGCTGGGATATAAACCTATATTCCAGCTCCTAGCAGTCCTCATGCTAGTCGGCTTCGCATCATCCATATTTGCTAGAGAGCTCTACACACCACCGGCTAGGAGGGCTTCTATAAGCTTCCCACAGCTTAGAGGGCTGTGGGGGAGGCTGGTTCCAGCATACCTATCAGCCTTGATCCTCTATATGGGGATAGGAGCTATAACAGGATCCCTATCACCAAACCTAATCAAATACCTAGGATTCACAGATAGGATGGGGGCTGCAGCAACAGCAACATATATGGCGATCGCCACAACAGTGGCGCTGCCATCAAACATACTCGCTGGATACCTCATAGAGAGGAGGGGGAGGCAGGAGGTGCTAGCCATGGGAGGAATCCTCCTCACAGCATCAATGAGCATTCTAGGTATAAACCTATCAGACTGGGCTAGATATGTATCAGCAATACTCAACGGCATAGCCCTCGCAATGATCCTGGTATC
>JAWAXC010000120.1:0-2468 GCA_038897115.1 Sulfolobales archaeon
ACTACAAAGCCTATGAAGCTATATAGGGTTGAGAGGAGGGGAGATAGGGTTGTGGTTATAATTGATTAGAGGGCTCAAAGCAATATAGCCTCACTCCAACTGTTTTCTGGGGTAGGCTGTGAGGGTTTCGATTGAGATTTCCGAGGGTAGGAGTGCTAGGGTTAGGGGTCCTGCTAGGATCTCTATAGCCGATGGTGAATGCTATATAACAGGTGCTAGGCTATCGAAGGGATCCCAGGTTGTTGTGAGCGCCTATAAATCCCTAGCAATATATGCGAAAACAAGTGCTAGGGTAGAGGTTGAGCTTGGCGAGGGTGGCGGTGTAGATGTTGCAAAGCCCGAGGAGGAGCCTCTGCTAGAATGGGTTGAGGCTGCTGGGAGGATAGCATCTAAAGGATCTAAGGTGGTTGTGATAGGCCCCATAGAGTCTGGGAAAACAACCTTCACAACCCTTCTCGCAAATATCGCTATTGAGAAGGGTTTGAAGCCATGCATAGTGGATGCTGATGTTGGTCAAGAGGATATAGGTCCTCCCGGCTTCATAGCCCTCTCATGCCCCTCGAAGCAGTTTGTATGGCTAAGGGATCTCGAGCCTATATCTATGAGATTAGTTGGCCATAACAACCCCTCTATGGGTGGCTCGAGGTTGATAGCAGCGATAGCGGATCTAGCTTTGAGGGCATCCACCATGGGGGATCTAGTTGTTATAAATACAGATGGCTGGGTCTCATCGCCACAGGCTATAGAGATGAAGCTGGATATAGCTAGATTCATAGGTGCAACCCACATAGTAGCATTAGCAGGTGGCTCATTCATAGGCTCGATATCTAGGAAAGGGTTGGCTGAGGTGGTTACACTTAGATCTCCCCAGGGGGTTAGAACTAGATCTAGGGAGGAGAGGAAGATCCTGAGGAGCCAGGCGTATAGAAAGGCCTTCGAAGGCTCCTCCATGAGATCTCTGAGCATATCAGATATAACGATCATAGGATCATGCCTGCTCTCAGGAGCCCCTATGTCGAGGGAGGAGATCTCACAGCTATCTGAGATCCTGGGTGTGAATGTTCTATATGCATCAGCATTAGAGGGAACAATATATGCCTTGGTAGAGGGTGGGAGAGAGGCTGAGAGGGCTTTAAAGCTGAGGGATGGGAGGGAGGTTATACAGATACAGAGGGGAGGTGAGAAGGGGCTTCTATGCTCTGCAGTATCTAAGACAGGGGATGAGTATCCATGTATAGTGGATTCTCTAGATATGGCATCTAATAAGATAAATATTGTGACCAGATATCAGGGGGAGGTTGTGGCTGTGATCATTGGTAGGATAAAGGTTGATGAGATGTACGAGGATAGCTGGAGGGGTTCTAGATGCCCGATATAGTAGAGGCAATTAGATTCCTAGAGGATAGGGGTCTTCTATATAGGGTTGAGAAGACATTATCCTGGAGGTTCGAGGCTGCAAAGGCTATAGAATATGCAGACTCGGTTGGAAAGGCAATAGCTTTTAGGGTGGACTGCTGCCCCGGAATCGATGTTGTCTCCAATATAATACCCTCTAGAGGTGTTCTAAAAGCCTATCTGGGGGTTGAGAGGGATGAGGATCTATATGCGAGGCTTTTAGATGCTGTGGAGAACCCTCTTAAATGTGGGGAGGAGGATTTCAGGGATCACTATGTTGAGGATAGGAGAACGCTATATGATCTCCCGGCTCTCCACTTCTACGAGGGGGATGCTGGGAGATACTTCACATCATCGATCTTCATAGCGAGGGATCCAGATGATGAGATATATAACGCATCGATCCACAGGATCCTCGTGAAAGACCCTATGGCCGGTCCCGCGAGGATTGTTCCAAGGCATCTGAGGAGGATAATAGATGCATATAGATCCAGGGGTAGAGAAGCCCCAATAGCTGTTTGTTTCTCACCACACCCAGTTGTTTTCCTAGGCGCCGCGCTCCAGCCTAGATACGGTGTGTTCGAGGTTGAGGTGGCAAACAGACTCCTAGGAGGATCTCTAAGGGTCTGTAGAACACCGCTCTACAACCTCCCAGTCCCCTGTGAATGTTCACACATCCTCGAGGGGAGGGTCTCTCTGGAAGATGTTGAGGAGGGCCCCTTCGCAGATGCCCTGCTAACATATGACATGGTTAGGAGGGAGCCTCTAGTGGTTTTCGACAGGATATATAGATCCAGGGTTGAGAGGCCATTCCACACAGTCCTCCCAGGGCGGACGGAACATACACTGCTCATGGGTATTGGGAAGGAGGCAGATATATATAGAGCTGTCTCAAGGGTTGTTAGAAGGGTATATAAGGTGAGGCTTACAAGGCCAAGCGGTGGGTGGCTACATGCTATCATATCTATTGAGAAGGGGGCTGAGGGTGAGGGTAAAAACGCTATTCTAGCAGCATTCGCAGCCCACCCATCCCTCAAAATGGCTATAGTGGTGGATGGGGATATAGACATCGA
>JAWAXC010000120.1:2920-6244 GCA_038897115.1 Sulfolobales archaeon
GGTGGATCTGGCGAAGAGATACGGAGCAGAGATCATTGTAGTAACCGTTGTTGATATAGCATCTTCAACAGATCCCACTGCTATCAAGATAGCTGAGGATGCAGCGGGGCAGATATCCTCAGAGGCCTCTGAGAAACTCTCTAGAGAGGGGGTTAAGCATAGCTCTATAATTAGACACGGGGATCCAGGTGTGGAGATTGTTAAGGTTGCTGAAGAGAATAAAGCAGATCTAATAGTTGTTGGTAGCAGGGGTCTCTCAACATTTAGAAGGCTGATCCTTGGTAGCGTGTCCCGTAGGGTGATCAATAAATCGAAGATCCCTGTGTTAGTGGTTAAATAGCCCGAGTTATAGGGATCTATGGGATGAGGAGAAATTCGCGCGCAGATCTATGAAGAGTTTCCCGCATACTGACCGAGCTTATCAATAGTATAGCGATATAAGCTGTGATGACCCCACTATATGGGCTCGGAGATGAAGGGGTTTAGAAGGCTCACGATAGATGATGTGGTTAGAATCGCTAGGATATCTGATGTGAGGCTCTCTAGCAGAGGTGATCTTGCATATATAGTCCAGATCCCGGATATAGATAGGAATAGATATATCTCCGAGCTCAGGATCCTAGGGAGATCAGGGGATGAGTATTATCTCGTAGGTGAGGGGGATAGCCAGCCACGTTGGTCCCCATCAGCCAATAGGATTGCCTTTATAAGTAGGAGAGGGGCTGGCAAGGAGGAGAAGGGATCTGGAGTATTTGTTTGGGGGCTTAGAGGAGATCCTAGGAGGGTTTCTTGGTTCAGAGATGGAGTGGTATCCATAGAGTGGCTAGGAGATGAAACCTTAGTGGTTCTAGCAAACACTCCTAGGGAGGGTTTCTATGACCAGGATGGCGATTATGTGGCGAGCGATAGACTCCCCATATGGTTTGATGGAAAGGGCTTCATAGCTGGTGTGTCTCAACAGCTATATCTCCTCGACATAGATTCTGGGAGGATCTCGAGGCTTACTGATGAGCCGAATGATGTCCTTGGATTCACAGTATGTGGTGATGAGATCTACTACTATGCTAGGGAGGATTGGAGAAGGCCTTTGAGCCATGTGGTTAAAAGGGTCTCGGCTGGGGGAGGGGTTTCAGAGGTTCTGAGGGGCTACACAGTATCCCAGCTTAGATGTGTTGGTGGCGAGCTATATATGCTGGGGCATAGGATGGGAATAGGGATAGCTAGTCATCATAGGCTCTGGAGAATAGCTGATGGGGTTGCTGAGTGTATATCATGTGATCTGGATAGGAATATACATATAATAGCGGGGGACTATAGTGGCGAACCCTCTATAGTATATGCAGATGCCGGTAGAACGGTGCTAGCTGTTGCTAGGGGGAAATCTATTGAGGATCTAGTTAGAAGGGATGGGGTTATATATACAGCTGACTCGATTGGGGAGAGGGCTGCATATGTATTTGCAACCCCTACACAGCCTCCTGAGGTATATCTATATGAGGCTGGATCTGAGAAGAGGGTTACTAGGGTTAATGAGTGGCTTGTGAGGGAGGTTAAGCTATATACCCCTATATATGAGCCTGTTGAGATAGGTGGTGAGAGGATCGATGGCTGGGTTATTGTGCCAGAGGGGGAGGGTAGGAAGCCACTGATCCTCTATATACATGGGGGTCCAAAGGGTATGTATGGATATCACTTCAACCCGGAGATGCAGCTGATGGCCTCAGAGGGCTTTATAGTAGCCTTCTGCAACCCTAGGGGGAGTGATGGGTATTCGGAGGAGTTTGCAGATATAAGGGGTGGATATGGGGAGAGGGATTATGAGGAGATAATGGTCTTTCTAGATCATGTGATTAGGAAGTACCCCGTTGATGAGGGGAGAATGGCTGTTACGGGGATAAGCTATGGGGGGTATATGACGAATGTTATTATAACGAAGAGCGATAGATTCGCCGCTGCTGTGAGCGAGAATGGCATAGCTGATTGGATAGCTGATTACTGGGCATCTGATATAGGCTTTTGGTTCGACCCGGATCAGATTGGTGGTACGCCGATGGATAATCTCGAGGAGTATATTAGGAGGAGCCCTGTATATAATGTGCATAGGGTTAGAACACCCCTTCTGCTGATCCATAGTATGGAGGACTATAGATGCTTCATAGATCAATCCCTAGCTATGCATGTCGCAATGCTAATGGCGGGCAAGGAATCTAAGATCATAGTTTTCACTAAGGGCAGCCATGGCCATAACATGTTGGCAGAGCCTAGGCATAGGAGGAAAAGGCTCTCTCTAAAGATATCCTGGCTTAGAGAGAAGCTAGGTATATCGAGAGGCTCTCGAGATGAGACCCAGCCTCAATAGCCCCTTGAAGATCCAGGACTATGTTGTTCTAGCCCTCCCCCCGATCTTTTTCCCCCTCTCCTTCATAGCTTTTAAGGGCTTCTTCATAGTATCGATGGCCCTATCCACTACTATCATGGGGTTCTCGGCTCTAGCGATTATGGCTGTGAGAGGGGTTCTCAGAGGTATTCTTATGAGGAGAGGGTTTTCAGAAACCTTTCTACTGTTTCTCGCATCATCCATAGCACTATATATAGCATTTCTTTTGGGGGGAATCCTCTCCGATAGAATCGGTATGTGGGGCTATGTTGCTGATATATATAGCTCGATAAGGGGCTTCACAGGATCTGGATGGCTTCTACAGCTTGCTCTGGGTGTTATAGGGTTTATGGAGGAGATCTATTGGAGGGGCTATCTCCAGGGCTATGTATTGGAAGGCCTCTATGGGAGGGGCTTAAAACCCTTGATCCTAACCTCTATATATTATACCGCAGTACATATCCCAACTGGGAACCCCCCTCTAGTGGTTGCAGCCCTCATCGTTGGGCTTGTGCTTGGATATATAGCTTTAAGAGCTGGTATTATATGCTCTATAGCATCTCATATCGCGTGGCTTGAAGCTGTTGTGATCTATGCACCGGTTGATATGGTGCTATCTAGATTCTGACCTCCTCCCACCTTAAAGGTCGAGGATCATAGCTATAACTGGCATAATATCCTAGATCCTTGGGTTTCTAGATCTATCTAAAACCTTTATTATTTGCTAGGGTTACAGAGAGCTGGCACTGAGAATATTTTGATGTTTAAAGGAAATGTTTATATAGGTTGTTAGCCGAGATAAACTATAGTTAGGGATGTCTGAACAGCTATTAGATCTATGGAGGCCTTCAAAAATTGCTAGAGGGGGTTGGGAGGAGTGGCTAGGGTGGTGAGGACTGTTGCTGTTAGGAGTGTTAGGCTTCCTAAAAAGGTGTTTAATGTTTTTG
>JAWAXC010000121.1 GCA_038897115.1 Sulfolobales archaeon
CAGGAGCTTCTAGATAGATATCTTAATAAGGGCTTCTCAGGCGGTGAGATGAAGAGATCAGAGATAGTCCAGCTATACCTCTCAAACCCGAAATACCCTATACTAGATGAGCCTGACAGCGGTATGGATGTTGAGGGGCTAATAGCTATTGGAAACATTGTTAGGGAGTTGAAGCAAAGGGGTGCAGGGGTTCTCGTGATAACACATGTTGCAAGGCTCTTCAGAGATTTTAGCCCTGATTATGTTCATGTCATGATAGATGGTAGGATAGTGCTTACAGGTGGGCATGAGATAGTGAAGCTTGTAGATGAGAAGGGATATGAATATATAAAGTCAAGATATGCCCCGCAGGAGGGGTGAGGTTATAAGCTTTCTAGGTGATATATACAGGTTAGAGGTGTTGTAAATATGGGTGTAAAGGAGCAGCTTCTGAGATCATTTTACAGGGATCCTGCAGAGGAGGCTCTAGGACATATAGAGGTTGGCGGTGCTGAGCTAGTATTAAAAGGGAGGATCTCTAGGGATCTTGTTGAAGAGATCTCTAGGATCAAGAAGGAGCCTGAGTGGATGAGGCTGTGGAGGCTAAGGAATCTAGAGCTCTTCGAGAAGCTACCAACCCCTAGATGGCTTCCAGGCATCGAAGAGCTTGATCTAGATGAGCTTAGCCACTATATAAAGCCAGATGTTCCCAAGGCATCTACTTGGGAGGAGCTTCCTAAGGAGATTGTGGAGGCCTATGAGAGGCTAGGGATAAAGCAGGCTGAGATAAAGTTCCTAGCAGGTTTAAATGCTCAGCTAGACTCTGAGACAGTCTTTCTTAGAGTTAAGGAGTATGTTACGAAGAAGGGTGCTATAGTAACTGATATGGATACAGCTGTTCAGAAGTACCCTGATCTTGTTAAAAAGTACTTTATGAGGATATTCCCCCCTGAGCATAAGTTCGCAGCCCTCCACGGAGCTCTATGGAGCGGTGGTCTCTTCGTATATATACCGCCAGGAGTTAAGATCGAGTATCCCATAGAGGCCTTCTTCCTAATAGGAAAGGCTGGAGAGGGTAACTTCGAGCATAGCTTGATAATAGCTGATAAGGATAGCTATGCCCATGTGATAGAGGGGTGTGCCGCTCCTAGGCTGAGTAGACTGAGTTTTCACGATGGGATGGTAGAGATATATGTGCATGAGGGTGCCAGGCTACACTTCACAACGCTTCAGAACTGGTCATCCCAGGTTATAAACTTCAACAACAAGAGAGCTATAGTTGAGAGGAATGGCTATATCGAGTGGATAGAAGGATCTATAGGGGCTAGGGTGAGCGCTGTATATCCATCGGCATTTCTAAAGGGCGAGGGAGCATCTATGGAGAGCTATGTAATAACATTTGCCAGAGATGGGCATATAAAGGATGGAGGTTCGAAGGCATATCACCTCGCACCTAATACCAGGAGTAGGATTGTTTCTAAGAGCATCTCCATGACAGGTGGGATCAACATCTACAGGGGGTTGGTGAGGATTATGAAGGGGGCTAGGAACTCGAAGAGCTATACATCATGCGACTCCCTCCTCCTAGATGAGAAGAGCAAGACATATACATATCCTCATATACAGAATGACGAGCCAACAGCAATTATAGGTCATGAGGCTAGTGTTGGTAAGCTGAGTGATCAGCTTATGTTCTATCTAAGAAGCAGGGGCTTTAAGGAGAACGAGGCTCTCAGCCTCATAATAGGTGGGTTCCTAAGCGATGTGCTGGCGAGGCTACCATTTGAGCAGGCCGCACTGGTGAAGGCAGCGCTAGATCTTGAGTTCTCCAAGATAGGCTCTGTAGGGTAGCAGGGGAATAGATTGGCCAGCAGCCATAAAGAGGTTCTGGCAAAGGCTTCTAAGCTCTATAGCGAGATACCATATCAATATATAGCAGATTCACCAACGATAAGATATTACACCGATTGGAGTGTTTTCGACAAATACAGACCAGCAGAGGCTAGATATCAATGTGAGCAAGGGGCTATATCTGAGGCTAGCGCTGACATAGCTATCAAGGGCGGCTGTGTCGAGATATCTAGAGGAAGAGCTGGTGTTAAGGTTATAGCTGTTCATAGAGAGGATCTAGATACTCTAGATCCAGATATACCATTGTTTAAGCTTGTGAGGATAGAGGATTCTAAGGCATATGCTCTCCATATAGCAGGGTTCTCAGCAGGGGCTGTGATATATATTGATAAGGATATCGAGGATCCTCTGAGGATTAGAATATCCGGTGGATCCTCCCGTGGGCATCTCTCCCAACATATAGTGGTTATAGTTGGCGAAGGTGTTTCATCGAAGCTCCAGATAACAGTAGATCCTGCTGAAGATGCTCTGAGAACATTTGTAGAGGAGATACTTCTAATGCCCGGGGCTAGGCTTGAGATCTCCAATATATCTAGAAACTCTCCTAGGGCTCCGAGTTTCCAGGCTTCTCACTATCTCTTGCTAGAAGGCTCTGAGGTGGTCTCGGGATTCTCAGCGATAGCCGGTAATATGACTAGGATACAGCAGAGGGCTATAGTAGAGGGTAGGGGGGCTAGGCACATGGCATTCGGAGCTGTCCTTGGGACAGGGGAGAATAGGATCCATTATATAGAGAACGCCGTTGTAAGGGGGAGAGATTCTAGGGCTGTGCTTAATGTGAGGGGGATTGCAGCAGATTCTGCTAGAACCGTTGTACAGGCATTCGCTATACAGGAGGAGGAGTCATTCGGATCTGGGACAAATGTTGAGGCATCAACCCTTACAATCGGTAGAGGAGCTCTAGCTGTAACCCTTCCAATGCTCGAGGTCAGATGTGGAGATGTGGTTGAGGCTAGACACGCGGCTTCACAGGCGATACTAGATGTTGATGTCATGACATATCTAAGATCTAGGGGTCTCTCTATATATGAAGCTGTTAAGCTCATGACCTATGATTATATAGTAGAGCCCTTCCAAGATCTTCCTGAGTGGATGGTCAGCGGGCTTATAGATAACATATACTCGGATCTAGATAAGATAGACTTTGAAGCTCTGAAAATACTCTAGCCCCTTCTATATATCTAGCGATTTTTTATAGCTTATTCACTCATGGATAATAAGGGTTCCAACATCCTCTCCCCTCACAGCCTGAATAATGTTTGTAGGGTCTCTCCCATCTATTACAGCTACTCTAATCCTGCTTCTCTCTATTATGGAAAGCGCTACTGGATCTATTAGCTCATATCTACCAGCTGAAACGCTTTGCCTAGATAGTATCTTTCTAAGCTCTCCAACAGATACCCTTTTAAGGAGTTTCGCGTTGGGATCTGATGCTGGGTCTCTATCATATATTCCGCTAACAACAGTTGCATAGATTAGGAGATCAGCTGATATAGCCTCAGCTATAATAGCTGAGACAGCAACAGTTGATTGCCCTGGTTGAAAGCCTCCAGCAGCAACTACAAGCCCTGTGCTCCAGGCTTCTAGCATCTCATCTATATTCCTAACAACCCTCCTATATGCTAGATCTCCTAGGGCTATTGTGAGGAGAAAGGCGTTTAGCCTCGAAGCCTCTATACCTATGAGATCACATATGCCCTCACTACCTCCAAGAGATCTGCATGCATCTATATACCTCCTAGCAATACCCCCTCCACCAACCACTACAGCTACTCTATGACCCTCTCTAACGAGTTCCCTAACAATATTTGCCAGCTTAAAAATATACCCAGGATCCTCTGGGTTCACAAGCTTACCACTGATCTTGAGGACCAGCTTCATAGAGAACCACACGCCCAGGAATATAGCTTAAGGTGGAAAATATAAGCTACTCAGCACAAGCCTCAGAGAAGCTTGATGGGTAGCGAAAGCGGGATCCCTTAGATCCTGAGGAAGCAAGGTATTCAGCGATAATAGGTTTAAATAACCTTGGTGGGCCCGCGGGGATTTGAACCCCGGACCACGGGAGATCCCGCGTGGGTCCCGAGTCGGGCTCTATGGTGTCCCGCATCCTACCAAGCTAGACCACGGGCCCCATAAAATATTTTATATAGGGGAAGTTAAAGGGTTTCTATATAAGCTAGCTATGAGGGTATATGGCTAGCGATGCTTGCTAGGAAATACCTTTAGCCTGAATGGCTTATTTAGGCTTCCATCATATTCTATTACCGCTCCTTCCACTATCTTCTTCGAGATCTCGATCATTGTGAATGCGTGGAGGGTTAGTGAGGCGCATGTGACCTCGCTTGGGCCGTCTGAGAGTAGTAGGTAGGGGATTATCATATCAGACATATGTGTATCTAGAGAAGCCCCTGTTAATATGTCATTAGCTAATCTAGAGGCAGCCTCGATCCCTACATCCTCTGCCCTCTTATCCCTCGCTCCTATGCTATCAGCCCCTATTCTTGTGTTGCTTGCCTCGGCCCACAGAGCTATACCAGATCCCTGCCCTATATGTGGATCCCTATCAGGTGGGTAGCTCTCTATCTCTATCTCTATAGGAACATTCACCCCCATGCTAACAAGCTTTTCTTTAGCAGCCCTAGCCTGCCTCTCAGCAACATGCCTAGGGAGCCTTACTGCATGGCTAATACCTCTAACAGCTATTATTCCTCCCCTCTCGCTGAGGTTTAGGGGTTTAAAGCCCCTTGGAGGATCTCTTATCCTGGCTATCACCTCACCCCCGCCCCTGGGGTAATGACCCCTTCTAATTAGCTCTAGCTCAACCTCATAGCCCACCTTGGATAGGTGGTAGAGGAAGACATTCTTGAAATAATCATATGTGGGGCTCCAAGGCACATCAGTACCCCCTCTAAGCCTTAGCTCCACAGGTTTCTCGGAGAATGCTGCTACGAGGAGAAGGCTCTGTAGAACGAGTGTTATCGAGCCAGCACTACCTATGTCGAAGAAATAGGATCCCCCTGATATCCTTTTAGGCTCGAACTCGACCTCCGTGGATCCTAGAGTGGCACCTCTAACCCTCGCCCCAGTGATCTCTGCCAACGCCTTTACAACAGTTAGATGCTGCCTTTGCAACCCTGGATTCTCCCTCTTAGCCCTTATATTGACGATCCTCACAGGCTTGCCAAGCACAGATGCAAGGGCTAGCGTGTATCTAAGTATCTGGCCCCCGCCCTCGCCGAAGCTCCCATCTATAACTATCAACTCAATCACCCCCTAGAAGGCTTCTAATCCTGGAGACCCCATCTATCGAATCTATTATCTCTGCAACAACAGGGGGTACTAGCTCTCTCCACTTCTCATCACCGCTCATCATCATCTTCCTTATCCTTGTAGAGCTATATATCTCTCTACCAAAGGCTGGTGGTATAAGCACCTCAAAGCCCGCCTCTTTGAATAGCCTTATCACAAGAGGATTCCTCGAGATAGACGCCTCAAATGGGGGTGTGAAGAGTTTTAGATAGTGTGGCCATACGGAGTTCATGAGTATATCTGGAACAGGTATTATATATATCCTGCCAAGATCTATTTTCCCCCATTTCAGCGCCTCCCTAATCATATATATTCTCTCGCCAGCTGTGAAGGGGTTTACAACCGTGTGGCTCTCCTGCGCCGTTCCTATCACTATTATCAGCTCCTCAACCCTTTCAAGAGCCCATCTAACAACCTCTAGATGCCCCATGTGGAATGGCTGGAACCTCCCTGGGAAGACGGCTCTTCTATATCTAGCCTTGTCACCCACTACTCGATCACCTCTATTGAGACCTCATCCCCCCTCTTAAGGCCTGTGGATCTCGATAGAGAGCCCATGTAGATCCCTATCTCTATATATCCAAGGCTCCCTCTATATACCACCATCTCGCCAGGCCTTACGAGGCTGAAGCTCTCTTTATAGACAGCTCTATAGCTCTCCCCATGCCTAGCCCTTATAATAACCCTAGCCCCTATATTTATCCCAGCCCCTACTTCGAATTCCTCATGTGTGCAGCTTGTCACAGCATTTCCAAACCTATCTATATGTATGATCTTAGTCCTCACAGATCTCCTTGATTTAATACATATAAACTCGATCGGTGGCCTCACAAGCTCCTCAGGCTTCACAGGCGTTCCAAGCTTCTCAGGAGGCGTTCCACTTGCTATATATGCTGCAGCTGGTGCGAAGATGTCTCTCCCATGGAATGTATGGGATACAGGCTTTCTATGATACTCTGGATTATCTAGA
>JAWAXC010000122.1 GCA_038897115.1 Sulfolobales archaeon
GAAGTCTTCTAAGCCTTTCTAACCCCACCACATCCTCTGGGTATAACGGTATATAGCCTATCACCTGATCTCCAAAGAGCTTTCTTATATACTCTAGATTCCTCTCTTGCTCCTCATACTTAGATTTGAGAAAACCTGTAGCATCCTTCTCAGCTTCTTCCCTAGGTATGAGCATGTTAACCACAACACCTCCTGATGGTATCTCGTAGGCCTTCACCATCTCCATAAATCTCTTTACAACCGATATAGATAACATCGTAGGTATTGTTACGAATATAAAGCTTGTTTTAGAGGGATCGGTTAATACACTCTTAACACTAGTATATCTTCTGTGGAGTTGTAAGAGCTCCAGGAGAACTGGATCGCTTTTTATTTCCTCAAGAACCTTGTCTTTTCTGAAGCTCAGCTGTGCTCTTAGAGATAAGGCCTCTTGCCTAGACTTTATAACCCTCTGGAGCCAGAGCCCATAGATCTTTGATAGCCCTATAAGCCTTATAGCATTTGCAACAGCAGCTGTATCGAATACAATTCTATCAAATTTCTCTCCCTCCTGAAGTATCAGATCCATCATTTTATCAAACGACGCAGCCTCTTGGAAAGCTGGATTAGTAGTTGCTATATCGATAAACCCCTTAGGATCTATTGGGATCTCGGCCCACTTAAGGAAGTCCCTTATAAGCCTCGTTATCCTCTCCTTATACCTCGCCACAACATCCTCGATCTCCACCTCTATAGCATAGAGATTATTAACCCCCTTCACCTCGGTTATAGAGCCTCCAGAGAGTGGTTGCTCGAACACCGATGAGAGGGAATGCACTGGGTTGAAGCTAGCTATCAAGGTCTTATAGCCCTGCTCCGCGAAGCTCAGCCCTATTGCAGATGCAATTACAGTCTTACCTACCCCTCCCTTGCCCCCAACGAATATGAATTTCTGGTTACCTCTAACAATTGTGATCATGATCACCTCCTAGAGAGCTCCTCAAGATCGTCTAGGGTTATTGTGGATTCCCAGAGCTCGTTGGCAACGGTTTCTATCATCTCCAGCCCTCTAGGTTCTCTCTTAAACATAGGTATTATAGCTAGTATTAGGTTGCCGAATTTCTCGTATATCTCTCTTAGGAAGGGCCTCTGAGCCTCAACCTTCTTCTTCAAATACTCAGGAGCCCTAGGATCCTTTAGAATCACTGGTGGATATACCTGGTTAACAACTACACCAGACATTTTAAGGCCTAGCTCTTCAAACATCTCAAGCGCCTTCTCTGTATCCACTATAGCCATTTTCTCTGGTATGAGAACCATTGTGAAGGCGGTTCCCCTGGGATCTGTTATTAGCTTGCTGAAACTCACTATCCTATCCCTTATGCTCTCCAGCTCCTTTAACAGCTGATCCTCCCTCTCAGTATATTTCTCCCTCTTAAGCCTCGAAGCAATCTTCTCATACTCGTAAGCCTGTCTCCTAGCCTCTGTTATCTTATCAACCCATTTACTAAGTATATCCGCCATGGCAACCATCCTGATCCCATGGCCAAAGGGGGGCATATCGAATACATAGAAATCATATCTACCCTGAGATACCACATCAAGCATTGCATCGTAGACCGCTGATTCATACATTGCAGGCTCTGCAACAGCCGATTCTATGTAGTCTTCAACCTCTCTTGGTATCTCCTCTATCTTATACATATCCCTTATCTTCTGCCTAATAGATTCAACATATTCCTTTATCCTCTTATCGGCATCGATCTCCAATACATATAGATTTTTTGTTATCTCTATCTCACCCTTCCCAAATAGATCCTTTTCAAAAATATCGCTGAGGGAGGCCTGGGGATCTGTTGAGAAGCAGAGAACCCTCTTACCCATCGAAGCAAGTTTGTAGGAGAGGGCAGCGCTGGAAGTGGTTTTCCCCAGCCCACCCTTTCCGGCGAAGATGGCTATCTTCAGCTCTGGTGATCTCTCAAATAGATATTTGAAGCCAACCTTCTTTGGCATATAATCACCCAGTAACTATATCCGTGAAATCCCTCTCCCTAAGCATTCTAAGCTTCCAACCCTTGATATTTGGAACCATATATGGTAGAAGCCTCAGCGTATAGTATGGGGGTAGTATTGGTATGCCCATCATATCGCCTATAGTCATTAACATGAATAGATACTCTATATACATCTTCTCCTTCATAATAGCTGTTACCTGTCCATGGAGAGCCATTCCATATATAGCTTCATTGAGTCTCGATAAGAGGCCTCTTAAACCTTTCTTACCACTAGTACTACTTACATTATCACTCATTATTATCGCCAAAGAATATATTGTTAGGTCTAATATATATTTAGCTATAGCTCAAATTTTAAACCAAAATAGCTATTAATTAAAAAATATATGCTGAAAATATATTTATAGACTAATTATTGCCCTCTCCTATATCTTATATAGCCTTTAACGAGATAGTATGTCATGAGAGCTCCCATAGCAGCTAGAATTATACCCAAGGCAGCCGAGATAACGTTGGATATTATAACAACACCTGGCCCGAACTTTTCTTGTACAGCTGCCTGAACACCAATAGGTTTGTTGGCTAGTAGATATGCTGCATAGGTATAGCCCTCCTAGATCAGTGCTGCTACAGTTGTTATAGCCATAAATATCCCTGGGTAGATCACATACCATGTTGGCCTCCTCACCTTCGCCAGATAGACTGCAACTAGTAGCAGTGCTAGGCCTGCTAGCAGCTGGTTTGTCCCTCCAAAGAGAAGCCATAGGTTAACCCAGCTTCCAGTAAATGCTAGGAATATCATTATTAGGATCAATACCAGCGGGGAGATCCATCTATTCCCAAGGATATTTCTCTCAAACAGCTCTGCCGACACGGTTCTCCACACTCTAACAAACAGCATGCTCGTGATCATACCCATAACAGCTACAAACATGGCGTAGAACAGGTTCATCGCATCTCTAGAAATAGTTGTGAGAGCAGATGTAAGCATAGAAGCACCCTGTACATATGCAGGGGCTGCTGGTGAATATGTAGAGAGGATCATTACAGAGGCTACTGAGGATAAACCAACAATCCCCTCAGTTATCATGGCACCCCCACCAACGGGTCTAGCATCTGTTTCGAATTCAAGCTGCTTCGATGTAAGACCACTCGATACAAGGCTATGCCACCCCGATATAGCTCCACAAGCAATTGTCACAAATAGTATAGGCCATAGTGGGCCTGTCTGTGGATTTGCAAGCACATCTGTTGGCCAGAGGTTTTTAACGGGAGCCTGGACTATCTTCAACCCTGTCCATGGGCTTGCAAGGGCAGCTATGATTACAAGGATCAGGGCTATTATAGCGGGTAGATACCCCACATATACGGTTGGCAATAGGAATCTAGGCATTGGGGTTACAGCACCTATATAGTATATAATCCCGAGGATAACTAGCCAGAATAGAACTGTGAGAGTTCCTGGCTGGGTAGCGCCATAGGTTCTTATATCTAAAAGAGCTTTGGGATCGTCTAGGAAGTTAGTTGGTGGAACCCTTAGCTGTGGTATATTAACAGTAATTACTATCCCTAGAAATACTAGGATTAGAGCTACTATTGTTGCTATTAACACATCGACCTTCATTCTGAATACTAGATGGCCGAATATCACTCCTGTGAATAGTATGAATAGAATAGGTATAAAGGTGCCTGGGAATCCATTGAATACAGTAGTTATGACCCAGGCGAATACAGATGTTATTATTATTAAATATGCTATTAGATAGCCCAGTAATAGCTGTCTAGCTCTATTGCCTAGAAGCTCATATGTTATAGGCCCCATAGATCTCCCATCATTTCTCACAGACATCATCATAGCAGAGTAATCCTGCACCCAGCCTATGAAGAAGTTACCAACTATAAGCCATATCAGGGCGGGAACCCATCCATAGAAGTAGACAGCTACGAGCGGCCCTACTATGGGTCCTAGTGCTGCTACACTCTTAAACTGATAGCCAAAGAGCACATACTTGCTTACAGGGAAATATTCTACTCCATCGAAGTACTGCTTAGCCGGGGTTGGCCTAGTGGGGTCTGACTGCCAAATCCTCCTATCTATATATCTAGAATATACCGTATATGCTATGGCATATATAATAAGTCCTATTAATATATATGGCATTGGTGTGTCTAGCAATTTATACACCTTCATTAACATATTCTACGCCGGGGATATATAAATATTTATTATTTCTTTAATGGTGGTGTATTATGTATTTCTAAAGCATAAAACTAATGTTAAGCTATGCAACAGCAGATCTTATTAATAGTATAGTAGTTTCATATAGCATGTATAACTATCTCACACTTGGGAATGATATACTATTGTTTAGCTACAGCTGAAAGCTTATCCTTTCGGATTGGAGATCAGACGCTTCCGAGAGCTGATCCCTCTTCAATATAGAGGAATAAGCTTTCAGCTGTATAGGGTACATTAAGTGGGATGGCTTGAATGGGCTGTGATGCAGAGGGCGCTTCCTGCGAGATCATAGATGAGGGATCCTGGATTTTGTTATATATAGATAGGAAGAGGAGGAAGGTGTTAAGGGTTAATAGGGGGAGGGTTTTCTCTAGCGATAGAGGTTCTATCGAGCTTAGCAGCATTATAGGTATGAGCTATGGTGTTGAGATCTCTACAAGCGTTGGGGTTAAAGCACGTATTTATAGACCCTCTATCACAGATCTCATATACAGCACTTTTTCAAGGCCTACACAGGTTATATATCCAAAGGATGCCGGCTATATCGTGCTCATGCTAGACATCTCCCCCGGCAAGAGGGTTTTGGAGATAGGTATGGGCTCTGGAGCTATGACAGCGTATATGGCTAACCTTGTAAAGCCAGATGGCAGGGTATATGCGTATGAGATAAGGGAGGATATAGCGAGGGCTGCTCTCGAGAATCTAAGGAGGATCGGGTTGGATAAATATGTAGAGGTTAAGGTGAGAGACGCATCCCAAGGCGTAGATGAGAAGGGCGTTGATGCAGCATTCATAGATATGGGCGATCCCTGGAAGGTGGTTGACGAGGTATTCAAGGCACTCAAACCCGGATCCCAGGCTGCGTTCTTCATACCAACCTTCGAACAGGTTTCAAAGCTCTATAGCTTCCTCACATCCCATGGAGGATGGGGGGATATAAGGGGTGTGGAGTTGATAGAGAGGCCAATAGATCTTAAGGAAGGGGCTATAAGACCTTCGACAAGGATGATAGGGCATACAGGGTATATAATAATAGCTAGGAAGCACTTAAAAGGCTGAGCAACTAACCCATAAGTGGTGGGATAATATCAAGGTTAGCAAAATCCTCGAGGTGTTAACATTATTAGAGAAAGATCTTGAGGAAATATTGAGCCAGACTGAAAAAGATAGAGAGGAAATAGCTAGAAAAGCTATATCAATCGCCGAGAAATCCTTAAGAGAGATTGAAGAAGAAGCACAAAAGATCATATCGGAGATCGAGAGTAGATTAGAGAAAGAGATGAAGCAACTCGAGAGATATCGAGAAGAAGAGAAAAACAGAATCATCAGAGAAATAGATGAAACAGCTGAGAGAAACTACCAGACAGCGATTAAGGAGGGCATGAAAATACTCAGAGATCTTATATTAGAGGGGAAGATAGAATCTAGATAGCAGGATTATCTACTCCTAAGATGTTCCTTTGCTTTGTAGAAATTTTTAATGTCTATAAAGAGCTAACACAAGATCTTATTATAACTGGAATCTCTTTTCGAAGACTAGATCTGTTTAAATATAAATCACGTTTCTCAGTCTTTAAATCCTCTTTATCATATAGAGTAGGATTGATATGATGAGTATCCTCAGCTCTGGTGTCTATCCTCATCGATCAGAAATACCTGCCATCATCATGGGAAAAACTTTATGAGGCTGCTGCGGCGCCCTGCGGCACATATATAAGGCTTCTCC
>JAWAXC010000123.1 GCA_038897115.1 Sulfolobales archaeon
AGAGATGCTGTTGATGTTGATTATAGGGCTTTGCAGGGTCTTGCAGATCTTCTTAGGGAGCTCGGTGTAGAGCTTAGAAGACCCTCTGAGATCGATGTAAGCCCATATGCCATTGCATATACACACTATATATCGTGGCTAGCTAGCTATGCAAGCATAGGTGTTATAGCATTTGCATTCGCAATAAACTTCCCAGCATGGGGCGAGGCATCAACTAAATTCGGCGATGCCCTGAGAAATAGATACGGCTATAAAAGCCTAGGCTTTTTCCAGGTCTTCAGACCGCCATATGAGCCCTTCATAGAGAGATCTCTATCAATAGCATCGAAATACTATCCAAGGGATAGAGATGCTATGAGGCAAGCAGCAACAATAATCCAGCACTACGAGAAGATGTTCTGGGATAGCATATACAAAGGATAACCACATCTCTTATACCCCAATCCAAACCCTCTCTATAACCCAACAGTAACAAATTTTCACAGCTGAAAGCCTCGCCCAAAGATAAGAGAGATCAGATATGAGAAGAGATATCTCAAAGCCGGATTATAGAAAGAAAAAATAGCTAGAATTCAAAACAATATTTTAGCTTTTATAGCATCTATATCTAGAGGTCTATGGCTGATCATTCTTCATCTATTGGGGTAGATGTTATAGCTTCTATTCTTACAGAGTATGCTAAGAGGATCATTGATAAGGCTGTTAGGGGTGAGAAGCTGAGTGATTGGGAAGTGGGTTTCCTATTGATGGAGGCTACTAGGAGGACTCTAGTGGCTAGAATGGATGCTATAGAAAAGAGAATGGCGAGCTTAGAAGAGAGTTTGAAGACTAGGATGGAGGCTCTTGAGAAGAGCCTATCAGAGAGAATGAACTCTATTGAGAAGAGAATGGATCTTATCGAGAAGAGGATGGATATGCTTGAAAAGAGGATTGGGGAGGTTGAGAAGAACCTAACCATGAGGATTGAGCTCCTAGAGAAAAGGGTAGAGGGCTTGGAGACTGATATGAAGCAGTTGAGAGCAAGCATGGATAGCCTAAGAGATATAGTGATCAATAGACTTGTAGAAGCACTAACAAGGAGGCCATAGATTTTAATCCTATCTTTGGGCGAAGTAGTATGTTATCGATTAAAGCCTAAAGATAATAGGAGTAGGGTATCGACATAGCTAATCATAATTAAATATCCGGTAGATCTTCAATTTAATAGTAATACGGATTTTCATAGGGCATAGGATTTCATCAAGACGATGTAGAGGCTATATTTCTTTAATTAAGGTATAATATGCTGCTCAGCTAAGATCTATATGGGGCTTATATAGTGAGGGCTAGGGGTCTTATAAGGTTTGGTAAATGGTCCCTTGGGAGGAGGGTTGGTGGAGATGGCGGTAAGGGTAAGGCTGAGGGTGAGGGGGAGAGACAATAAATATGTGGAGCTAGTCGTACTTGCTAATGGAGGTGCTGAAAGTCCCAGGCCATTAATAGCACTGGATCCCGAAGCAGCTGCTAGAATATGCTTCAAGAAGCCTGAGGATGCTGAGAGATATGAAGTTATCGAGGCATCCAGTATTAGAGAGGCAAGTTTATACCCACAAGCTGTGCTGCTCGAGCTATTAGATGAAGATGGCTCAGTGCTTTCATCACTGACCTCCTCCCCTTTCAATTCCATAGTAGATCATCCAAGGTTCTCGTGGGTTTAGCCCTAGGCCGGGTCTCCAGCAATTACCCCTATCCCCTCTCGGGGGTAGGGGATATGGATGCCAGCTTACATCTATAATCATCCGGGGGCCTGGTTGCCATGCTCATAGCCACTCATCATCTAGCTATAGTACTTGCATCAAAGATTATAAGCATTAGCAACATCCCCGCCCTAGAGGGGCGAGACTTTCAGTTGTCATGAGTAACAATAGATGCTCTAGGGATGGAGGTTATAAGCTTTGGCAAGGGGCTCTGGAGACATGTAAGGGATCCACCTGGAATGGTTAGGAGGAGTGCTAGATAGACTGATTATTTCCACTCCCCGTCTTAAGTATCTTATTGCTTAAGCCATACCATTGAACAACCGTCTCATAGGGGAGAGGGCGCTTCAGCTGTTAAGACTGTAGATGGATTTATTGCGGTAATTTTATTGTGGCTTATTTTCACTTGATAATAATTAGTCTCTTCAGAGAAAATAGTTATATGCTGGAATATATCATGCTATGTTTATAGCCATTTCTATAATGTTTTCTGGTCATTCATAATATATATTTAAAATATATACTAGGATAATAATCTTTTTAAACAAATTAATATATACATATATCGGGGGGTAATATATGTCAGTTCCTGGGTTAGAAGCTGGTATACATGTGTTCTTCGCACTATTGGCTATGCTATGCGCTGCAGCTCTAATATCGGCTATATATGTGGGATCAACTGATAAGAGGTTAATAAGGATCCTCTCGATAGCTCTTTCGATCCTTGTATGGCTTACATGGTTCAGCGTGATCCCGGTATATACCATTGAGTATCCTGCAGACAGAGCTTGCTCATGAACTTGGTATGGAGACTAAGGAGCATATCTTCTATACAGGACTCTTCCTAGCAACTTTATTGCCCATCCTATCATATACTATAGACATTGGGAATCCGTTGGGTAGGAGAATTCTTCTATGGATCGCTGTTCTCGTGCTCCTTGGAGGCATAATGATGGATCTCCTCGGAGGGTGGGATCTCAATAGCTGCAGAACAAGCCTGGTCACTCGAGGCTCGAGGAAGGAGATAAAGGATGGTGGGGAGGACTAGGCTCGCTGTTGGCTCAGTTATTGGGTATTCCTCAGCAGCAGTATTCAACGGGATCCTAGCCATTGTGAAGGAAACAAACTCCGGTGTTGAGAGCTGGTTAAAAGCAGCATTTGGACATCACTGGATCGGACATGGGATCTTAACCCTTCTAGTCTTTGTAATCGCCACATTAATAGCTATACCAGTTTATAAGGGTACTGAGTTAACAAGCAAACTATCTACCAGGTTGATCGCTTCCATAATCATCTCAACAATCCTCAGCGTCCTGATGATATTTGTTTTTTGTTTTCTATACCCTAGAAGCCTTAGAAATACTATGAGTTTTTAATTACTGGTTAGAAACATAATATAATATCTTTTTTTCCCATTTCTCTGAAATAGATCTAAACTAAAATAAATCTTGCTACCTGATGTAAATAAACTTACTTAGATCTTCAATTATGGTTATTTCTACTTCCAACGGGATCATATAGGTAAAGGAATTAGCGTAGATCCCTCGCCATCAGTTCATAGACACATGTATGATCCACTCTTCTAACCTCTAAACTCTAGCTTCTCTAGTAGCTTCTCTATAACCTCTATGGCTTTTCCAGCTCTCTCAACACATGAGGTGCCTCCTCTTCCGAAACACCTTCTCCATAATCTGCTACCTTTCTTATCTCATATATATATCTCAGAGTCTCGGCTACATCTATCAAGCCCTTATTCTTAATTGCATTTGTTAGTTTATCATCCCTCCTTGGGATCGCCTCTCCAAGGGCTTTTAAAAGAGCCTCTGAAGCTTTTCTTAAAGCGAAATATGATGCTGATGCAGCTTTATTGTAACATCCTATCTCTAGATCCTTATATGCTTCCTCCAGAAGCTTCTTTGAATGTCTTAATGACATTTTCCTCACTCTCGAGAGCTATATATGGGCTGATCGAAACCCGGCCAGCATATTGGCCTTCGATTTCCATTGCTATTCTTATAATCTCTGAGATTGTCTCCAAATCTCTTCTCTTCACTATGATCAATACGTTGCTCTGATAGATCTCAGCATTCGGGATGATCACATCAGATATATAGCCCAGTCTTAATAGCCTCTCGCGAAATATTTTTAAAGCCTCTCTCTGGATCTTGGGATCCCCTTGATTCTCATCAACAGCTTCTCTGAATACTCTAATAACACTCTCCTCACTCTCAAGGGCTATATAAGGGTTTATAGAGACCTTACCCCTATATTCATCTTCAACCTCTAGGGCTGTTTTCGTGATCTCTAAGATCGTTTCTACATCTCTTTTTCTAACAATTACAAGAACATTGCTCTCATAAACCTCCCCAGCTGGGATAATAACGCCCACTAGGTTGTCTTTTAACACGTTTTGGAGCTTTAGGAAGAACTTCGATATAGCGATATCCAGATCAACATTCATGAAAAACCTGGGATATCTCCCAGAAATAATCTTAGCCGAAGCTGACATCATCTCTGCACTCATTCCATTAATATATAACAGGAGAGCTATATATTCTAGAATCCCCCAGTATAGAGGAAAGAACCGCCTCCAGGATTAAGAGATATCTATATATCTATATAGCAACTATATCGTATCTCCTAATTCTTCATCATGTCTCTTAATTCCATTACTAGTTTACCAGGGATGTTCTGAATAAATTTTCTTTAAGATGGTTAATATCTCTCAGCACTCAAGACCCTGCTCATCTTTCGCTGCTCCCGAGTTCATCATCATATATAATATTCCTTTATTTATAATATTAATCCGGCTTTCCTGGGATCTGGTATTTGTCTAGGATCTCTATGATCTCTTTAACCTCTAGGGCGTATATCTCGTGGTTTGTGCTTCTTAATCTCCTCTCCATATATATGTAGAACTCTTTTCTATCTCTATTAACACCTATTAATACATATATAGGAGTATAGCTAGAGATCCTCACATCTTCTCCTTTGATGCATATTGAGGATAGGATTTCCGAGAGTATCCCCCTTGTTATTGGGTTTGCAAGTGCCTCTTCCAATGTGTGGGGTCTTCTGATCTTCATCTGTATTGCTGCTCTTCTAAGGCTTCTTATATCGATCTCCTCTCCTCTCTCTGCTTTCTCCCTCACACCTCTATAGATCTTTAAGATCGATTCTAGGATCTGTGTAGGTCCTGCTCCCCTTACAACTACTATAGGTGCTTCAACAGGGGGTGAGGGTTCTAATCTATATCTATCTCTATACCTCCTCATTGTAAGGATCATGGGTAGAGGATCTTTTGATTCCGAGGCAACCACTAGATCTACTAGAAACATGTTTTCAGGGCAGCTGTCGAAGCTTATGATGGAGAATGGCCACCATGCTAGCATAAGTCTCTTCTGATCTGAGGGGTTTATCCTAACACCTGGTTTTAGGAACATTGTGGAGCCATTATATGGTTTGCCGGGGAGATATATAGAGGCTATTCCTCCATATAGCTTATCTCCCTATATATCCTCTCCCTATCCCTATCATCTATCGGCTCTCCTGAGAACTCAACTATAACCCTTTTTATCCTAGGGTCTATCGCCATTATTTCCCTCACAATCCTCTCTCTAAGCTCGTCTAGATCCTTCACACTCTTCCTAGGATCTACCCCTAGTGTGGCTACTATGTATATATGATCAGGGGTTATAGCGTAGCTCTTGAGATCATCTATATCAACGATCTCGCTGAACCTTGAGAGGGTGTTTAGAATCTTTAGTATAACATCCTTCGGAGCAGATCTACCTACTAGCACCTCTATATTCTTGTATATGACATATGCAGAGGCAGCAAGAATTATAGAGGCTATAGCCATAGAGCCGAGGGCATCTATATATGGGTATCTCGTTGAGAGGATAAGTGATGAGAGTGCTGTTATGTTCCCACTGAGAGAGAATAGATCCTCGATTATAAGGGCCATGGCTATTGGCCTCAGCCTAGACATACGATCTCTCCACATATGCTTAGCCCTATACACAGCTATAAGTATAGCCACATCTATAGCAACTGCCACACCTATTAGAGAGCCTCCCCCGAGGATCTCCCCATATATCCTTGTATCCCCGTGAAGCGCTTCATAGGCTTGGATGAATATGTTATTAGCTATAGCACCAACTAATATGGAGATAGATATTATGCTAGCTATATATGGGAAT
>JAWAXC010000124.1 GCA_038897115.1 Sulfolobales archaeon
AGGAAGGAGAAGATATTCGAAAGGGTTCGGAAGCTCATGAGCGAGGGGTTAAGAGATGACGATTTAGTTGTCGTAGAGAAAGATGGAGACGTAATACCTCTCAAAATGAATGAACTCATTGAACAGCTTGAGAGGTTCCCGGATTTTGGGGACGACCTGAAGCTTGTTAGTAGAGCCATGAAATGTTGCTACTGTGGGTCGAAGATAGACGGACTAAGATTTTCGGCTACTGGCAGGCTTGGAATCGGTAGGTACAGGCTTCCGCAGGAGAGCAGAACAGATCTATCGAATGAAGCGCGAGTGTGTCTTAGATGTGTTCTCACATCGATGTACTACGTCCTCGAAGGCGGTGAGAAAACGCTGACGTATACTCTTAACGGTTTGCTGAGCATGATCGTGTTTGGAGAGAAATTCTCCAGAGGCACAACAGTGGATCTCGCAATCGGCTTGGCGAAACACATGGAGGAGAGACCAACTGAGTGGGTTGCGTCGATGATTGTGAACACTGCCTTCGGAGAGGAGAGGGCGAGAGTCCGTGTGGAGAGCCTAGACGAGGTAGCTATTGAGAGGCTCGCCCTCCTTGTATACGCGTTTCCCCGGGCTCTGCATAACGAGAACGTGCAACGGATACTTATCAACTACATGCGTTCGAACTTCTCTAGCTTCATTTCTTACCTAGTCTACATCTTGAAGCAATCTAAAAAGGGGGGCGATATGAGCTACATATCTAAAGAAATACTCAGGTATGTAACCCCCCACCTCTACAGAGAGACAGACCTAAGGGTAGCATATACGATAGCGTCAATAGCCGAAGGTCTGGTTTACCGCCTAAAGCAGGCTGGGGCAGATGTATATACGCTCAGAAAGTTCGCCGATACCCTCAGTACGGGCGGGCTGTCGACTGCAATAGCATATGCCCTCCAGAGGTTGTCAAGCCCTCCGACCGACGTCGCAATGTCTAAATTCGTCGACAAGTCTCTGGTTAAGGAAGTACTCGATAAGTACGGTTTCAGGTACTACGAGAAGGATGACATCATATACGTCTACCTAGACAGCATCCCACCGGCTGAGATAAGGATCCGTGAAGACCGCGGCAGAAGAGTCTTCACTAAGGCATACGAGCTACTAATAATAATGTCACCAGAGATCGCCTCCAAGGAGGAGGGCGAAGAAGAGCTGTCGAAGGGTGAGACCGTTGCCCAGAGCTAAGAGGGAGGAGGATAGCCAAGCAGGGAAAGACAGTAAAAAAGAAGTGGATATACCTGTTAGCCGTATTGATGACGGCATATTCGCCGGTTGTAAGTTAGTCAACATGGCTATCTACGCTGTGCTGGAGGCTCCGCAGGAGCTGTACTTCGGTAGCCACAGCGAGAGAAACCTGAACATACTAGAGAAGGTCGTAGTAAGGGTAGAAGTCGATGAGGGAGGAAATAGGAGATACATTGACATAGAGAAACCCTACTACAGTCCAACCAAGCAAAGAGGTGTAGAGAGGAGGGCTATAGCCTACTCTATTGTGAAGACGAAGAGCGGGGAGCTCAAACCTTACTACAAGTACTTCAACTTGAGCATAGACGTTACAAAGACCTATGCAGATGGGAAACCGGACCCGAGGGACGTGTTAACCTATGTGTGGGGCGCCACATGGACTACACCAACGCTATACTTGCGCGGTAGAGTGGGCTACGGAGGGGGAGTGGCTATCCAGCCGGGACCGATGTTCTCTAAGCAGAGGAATAGAGTCGAGTATAGACTGTACGAGCAGGTGGTAAAGCGGGTGGGCGAAGAATCGGAAGAGGAGACAGCCCAGATGATATGGAGCAAGGAATACGTAGAGCCGCACATACTCATACCGGTTTACCGTAGCTACACACTACTCGGGGTCGAGAACATGGAGCCACACGCAGTAGCGTTCGCATTCCTAGAGGGGCTTAGGCTAGCCGGTGCAGGAACCCCCAAGGGGATGAGCATACTGGAATCCTACTGGTCGAAAAAAGATACTAAGGAGAAAACCGTTGTAGTTGATGTAGGTATATCGCTACTGCCAGAGCCAGTGGTGATCTCGCCAGCGATTCTATCGATTCAAGAGGCTTTAGAGGAGTTCAAAAGGAAGGCTCTCAGCGTCCAGGACAAGAATCTATGTGAAAACGATAAGCCAGATGAGGTGTTCAAGACAGTGCTGGAGAAGGAATACTGCAGGCTTATTGGAGACACCGCGTACAGGTTCCTGAGAAACCTAGCAGAGGAGTTCGTAAAGAACTACCTGATGAAGATAGACGCGCTGGATATACCCAGGGTTAAAGAAGCATCCAAGGGGAAGAGTGGAGTAGAATAGAAAACAGTAGAGGAGGATCAGAAGTAGAGGTGGGGGGTTATGAAGCTCTATAAGCTAAAGGTTCTTTTTCTATCTCAATCCTTTCTTCCGGTATCCTCAATCCGTGAGCACTGGACTATCACGCACACGCACGTACCACCCTCAACGTTCTCGGGTCTTCTCCTAAGGGTTGTGCTGTTCTCGGTTGACCCGAAGAACATTTACGGAGACTACCTTCCATGCGAAATCAGGAGAGGGTTACTCCTAAGGCTGAGAGGGATGCGTGCTGAGTGGTTCCTCGCCAGAAGAGGAGAAGTTGTTGATGGGGCTAGACCACCGTACCTTGAGTACCACTTCAGAGCTGTATCCCTCGGAGCCTACGATGAGGAAACTTTGTCGGGTGGCTCCTCCCAGTGGGGATACGTAGAGAAGTACTGGAACACACTAAAATATATAGACAATAGAGCGGAGAACCTTCAAGCACCATTCTTCGTTGGGATAAAGACCTGGTTCTTTGCCGCAGCTGATGGTGCAAAAATACCCCTGCCTGGTAAGGGGGTTAGTCGGTTCATGACCTACGATGTGGTCAAGGTCAGGTTCGATGTCCCTACGTCCAACATCTACGGGTTTGTCCTAGTTGACGATGCCAGATTCGAGTCCATGGTGGAGAAGCTTTTCAATGGCTGGTTCATAGATAAGTCAAGGCTTAAGACTCTGATAGCCGTGAAGCTCGAGGATGTGCTGGAGCCGACTACTGAGCGGGGTAAAAAGCTGTTCGTCATACCGTCTATCAGGAGACCTCGTAAGCCGTCTAGGACTATGGTCTCAAGCCTCGTCTCTAGGGAAGCTTTGATGGGGAGGAGGCGAGACATCTCTGTTGAGAAGGGGTTTTTACATGTAGAGAAGCCTGAAGACGTAGACCCGGACGATAAGCTACTGTTCAAGGGGAGAGACGGCTCTCTGTATGCTGTCGATAGGTCGTGGCTTGAGTATCTAGAACTCGCCGGAGGAGGTGGACAAGCTTGAGCTCGGTTGCTAGAGCTGTGATTAGGAGCAAGATAGCGGAGGAGAGTTACGATGCTGTTGCCATCGAGTTATGCCGTCACCAGGAAGCCGTAGCTAAGATAGTGGAAACTCTTTTCGCGGAATCCGAGCTGGTTAAGAGCGTGGCTCTCAGGCACGACAAGTACAAACCTGCTACGATGAAGGTTGAAGAATCTAAGGGAAAATTTAGAGTTGGGTTCAGAGGTCACCCTTACATGCTCTCGTTCTCAGACTTCGAGGACATAGAGGTTAGCTACGATAGACGTGCCAACATAGTAGATGTAGCGGTCGCCACGGCTATTGGCAGGCTACACCACTTCATTAACATCAGAGACGTCGACAGCTTCATACACACCATGGCTTTAGCGAAGTCTTACCTAGACTCGCGAGGGGTATATGTGAGGCTGAGCGAGCTGAAGAGGAGAGTGCTTCGAGGTCTGCTCATGCTACACATAGCGGACATGATCGCCGGGTTCGTCGAGCAAGCTCTGCTAGAGAACACTGGTAATGTGGAAGTCTACGATACAGAGTCGCTGGAGTCCATCGAGCCTCATCTGCCACTTGCAATGACTATCGGCTTTGTTGGTGAGAAGGTTGAGCTACGGGTAACACTACACGGTCTGAGTGATATCCTCCGCAAAGAAGTTCTTGAGAACGGTATATCGTTCGAACTCGAGTACCCGGTCTGCAGAGGTACCCTGCACATTCTCGGTGAGAGTGGAAAAGCGGTCTTCAAGGCTGAGTCCTGCATTATCAGGATTGTTCATGTTGAAGTTATTCACAAGCGTAGATTAATTATGGATAAGGTTGGGCGGGAGTGAGGTAAGTTTGTATAAATCTAACGGGAATAGCTACAGAAGGTTCTTCAAGCAGGTGACAGGATTTGAACCCTACGACTGGCAAGTAGAGGTAGCAGAAAAACTGTTCGGGCTAGAGGAAACAGGAGGTATTCTAATCCTCAGAGCGGAGACAGGTAGCGGTAAGACTGAGGCATCAGTTCTTCCAGGCTTATTCCTCGGCAAGCAGGTCATCGTCGTGGAGCCTTATAGAGCACTGATCGAGGACATGGTGATGAGGTTCAAAATGTATCTCGTAAAGCTATCGAAAATTCTCGACGTTGGATATACCCTTGGGGTAGACTACGGAGGTAGACACTACATCTACGAGTGCATTAAGAATGAGTGTGGAGAGAGAACGACTATGAAGCCTTTCGGAGCAGACGTCCTAGTCACAACGATCGATGAAATGGTCTATAGGATCCTGTCGATAGGAACCCCCAGGAAGGCGAGCCTATACACCTCCTTAGTTAGGAGCGGTAGACCTGTGATCTTCTTCGATGAGGCGCACTCCTACACAAGCGAAGCCTTCAACCCGATGGTGACCCTCGTACACTTAACCGCATCTCTCTCTATGTACACTCCAGTTGTCATCGCCACTGCAACTCTACCCAAGAGCGTTGAGGAACACCTAGAGATCGTAGCTAAGAGGAACGGTGTTAGCTTAATCAAAGTCAGTACTCCCAGGCGGAAGAAGCCTCCGAAGGCACTTATTGAGCTAGACCTCAGAAACTTCAAAGATCATGAAGAGCTGGTTGGAGCTTTAGTCGAACATGCCGATAAGTATGTAAGTAAGGGCTTCCGCAAGATCCTAGTAAGGGTGGTCACGCCGGAGACAGCCTACTCTGTGTACACTAAACTGTTAAAACACGCGAGCCAAGGGTATGGGGTTGGAGTGCTCCACGGTAGGATGCCTATATACGATAGAGAGAAGGTGTACAGAGCAGTTAAAGATGACGTAAGTAGAGACGAGAATGTGATACTGGTATCGACCTCAGTTATAGAGGCTGGTGTAGACCTTGACTTCGACGCCGGGGTCCTCGAGCTAACACCGTACAGAAGCCTGGAGCAGACCATGGGCAGGGTGAACAGAAGGTATGAGAAGAAGAACTCCGAAGCGACTATAGTGAACACCTCAGACAGTACGTGGGAGATGCTGGAGGAGCTGAAATACCTCGAAGAGGTTAGAAAACTGCTCGCAGAGCTGGGAAGTGGGGTCGAGTGGGATGGAGACCTATCGCCGAAGCTGAAGGAGATCGACGAGAGGTACACCAAAGATAGACTGTCGGTAGCCAACCTCGTGGACGCCTACAACAGCTCCTACTCCAGGATTCTAGCTGTATCTCTCTACTCCCTCTTCCACCTAGAGGGAACGTTCCTCGAGCACCTGCTAGCCCTATCCAAGACAGAATACGAGACGAGAGGTACCCTAGACATAGAGGTGGAGGTCGAAGATGAGCCAGGAAACGTATTAAGGATACCGTATTCGATAGCAAGGAAGTGCGGCATAGAGGTAGCGAAGAAGGTGCCTCAGAAGCTCTTAGTAGACCACAGCTACGTGAGGAATGAGAAGAGGATAAAAGCTAGAGGTCTTATACCACATGAATGCTAAGGAGATCTAAAACATAAGGCTCTAAGTATTTCTGGAACACTGCTGTAAATCTCATACCACCAGAGTATGGATTCACGGGTAGAGAGCCGCGGAAGGGGGATGTGATAAACTCTTCTATAGACTTTCT
>JAWAXC010000125.1 GCA_038897115.1 Sulfolobales archaeon
GGTATATGGGGTTCCCTTCTACGTTGCTGCAGAGACATATAAATTCTCCCCATACACACTCGCTGGGGAGGCTGTTGAGATCGAGGAGAGAGATCCTAGGGAAATCCTAGACCCCCCGATAGATGGTGTAGAAATTAGAAACCCTGTTTTCGACGCAACCCCTCCAGAATATATAGATGCTATAATAACCGAGATAGGTGTTATAAGCCCGGAAATGGCTATCCTAGTGATCACAGATTTTCTAGGGCATAGAATATCTTCTGAAGAGCCTAAAGGGTATGAGGATAGCGAGATATAAGATAAAAGATAGAGAATCTGGGTGATCTTCGTCCTATTATAGAGGGTTAGTGGCCCCGGTTTCATCGGATCTTAAGCCCTTCACCTCATCACCCCTATTTAGCCTCCTCACCAGCTCTTCGAGAGCCGTTGGCTATAACATCTTATTAGCCCTTCTATCTAATTGGGGCTGGCTTTGAGGGGGGATGCTTCTCTCTTTAGCGCGATTATTGTTGCAGCTATATTCATCATAGCCGTTTCTACGATCTATTATTATCTAGAGGGGCTTAATCTTTATCAGAGCAGGCTATTCTCATCTATATCTAGAATAGCTATGGATCTTAGTGCTAGGGTATGGTTTGAGCCGAACGGCTCTACAATATATATGTATTCCGATAGATCCATTGGGGTTCTCGGCATCATGGTCTATGGATCCTCTGGTCTTGTTTATTACAATATATCTGGGGGCAATGCTATAGCATATATATCCCCCGGATCTCCCCTGGACTTATCACGCTTGCTTCCAAGTAATATATTCAGTATTGTGGCGAGTGGCCAGGCATATCTAGGTGTTATAGCTAGTAATGGTATGATCTATACATATAAATATATTTTAAGTAATAATAATAATATGAATAGCAGCTCAAGCGATGTATGGATCACGGGTCTTCTGGCTGTTGCAAGGGGCATGCCGGATATTGTATACACCGCTCCAGGGACATATTGGTTCTCGGGTGATGAGGCTATGGGGAGTGTTAGGGTTACATTTGCTAGGAATCTTGTTATAGGAGATGGGGTAACACTATATATCGCGGATCCAACCCCTAGAAGGACTTGGATCGGCGTTTGGCCTGGTGGTGTTGAACTACATAGAATAGAGGCTTTAGGAGGCATAGGTGTAACAAGAATTATAGTAGCCGATACTATAGCGATAAGCGGTACACTATCCTCGAAAGGGCTTGGAGGTGCTGGGAATATACTCTATAGCTATATCTATCCAAGTGGTCAGAGATGTGGGGACTGGTTAACAGCATATGGTGATCTAGCTAACGGAGGTACTGTAGCTAGTGCAGGTGGTGGCGGTACAGGAGCACAGGTGAGGAATACAAATACACAGCTATATTGCAGGGGACTGGGAGGTGGGAGCGCATCTCTATTCGACTATACAGCACCCGGTGGGTGGGCGGGAGGATATGGGCTACCTATGGATGGTGTTACAATAGACTATAGAGCATTTATAAAGACACTTATGATCTCACCATACCAGCTTTCAGATCTAAGCCTATACGGGGCTGGAGGAGGCTCTGGAGGCCCGGGTGATGCAGGTCTATACACGTGGAACGATGGAGGCCCAGGGGGAAGGGGTGGTGGGGGGATCATGATTATATGCAATAAACTCATACTAAACAATGGCGTTATAGACGCATCTGGCGAGAGTGGTGGAACCCCTTCCAGCCCCAATGGCGGCGGCGGTGGGGGAGGAGCGGCTGGGGCAATATTCATATACTGCAACTCGGTAGAGGGAACAGGCATTATAAAGGCTATAGGAGGCCTCGGAGGAGCTGGGAATGGGTATGGTGGAAAAGGGGGTAGGGGCGGTGATGGATGGGTTGTAGTCGTTGCATCTTCAATATCACCAGGGATAATAATCGATGTTGGAAGTGGATATAAGCTGATCACCACAGGATAGATATCAACCTTCTCCGCCCCTTATAAGAAAGGCTTTGATTTAAACCATCTATATTATATATTATTATTAATTTATATAAACAGAATAGAATATATAGTTTAATTGTTAGACACATCCTCTATGTTTTGAAATCTATGCTTAGCTATTCCTTTAACAATAACCCCTCGATCAAATAATAAATATAAAAATTTATAAAAACCCAAGGGGTAATTATATTGGGAGATAAGTTGTCAGAGGAAAAGAAAAAAGGGGGTAAGGGTAGGAAGAGCGAGGAAAAGAATGTGATATATGAGGATGAGGATATCATAGTTATGAGGGCGCCTGATGATGAGGAGCTTATAGAGCTTGTGAAGAAGAAGATTGCCGAGAACGGCAAGCCGGTTTCGTGGAAAGAGCTTAGGGCTTATTTCAGCGGTCTTGCTGGAGAGGATAGGCTGAGGAAGGTCTTGATCAAGCTTATAGAGAATGATGAGGTAATAGAGATGCCCGATGGCACCTTTGCACTGCCTGGGATGGAGAAGGGCTATATACCTAGATCAGATGTTAAGAGGGTTAGACCCCTTGCACCGAGGAAGTTCAAGGCTAGATGGGGTTCCATGGCTTCTAGGCTTAGAAGGCTAGGTGTTCTAGAGGAGAGCACCTCGGCCTCTTCAGGCGCTACGGCATCTCAATAACCTCTCCTTTAATATTTATTTAGGTATTAATGGGCTCTGGTAGATACCCCTTATACCTCTTCGTTAAAATAGATCTATAGCTCTGGATAAGCATCCTGACAATTATCTCTAGACCATATGAGATCCTATTGCGAATACCCCTACCAACAGCGATGGGCTCACACCGCATTGGCATAGGATCTCTAAATATGTTTTTCCCAGGTCTGAAAAGGGATTTAAATGCCTCGAAGAATATTGGTGCGATAATACTGATGCCACCCATAACTTTCCTCCCATCTATGAGCCATGGCATAGAGCTATAGAGATCTTCGTTGTTTCCAAGCATCCTAAGAATAGCCTCTCTATATTGAGAGGCGCTATCTGAGAACATGCCGAGGATCTTGATTCTCCCCCTGGTTATCTTCCAAGTATATCTAGCCATTCTATAGCATATAGCGCATCCATCGTTATATAAGAGGATCTTCTCGGACATTTTACCCCCACATATCTCTAGGATCTATTGTATAGGCTGCTTCTCCGCATAGATAGCTTTGATCCTCAGCTCCCCATTATCTTTAGGGCATCTCCTATCCCTTATAACCTTCCCCACATAATCGCCTGGTATAAACTCTCTTTTCTCCTCATAATCCCCCATTATACATGCTATTATTGTATAAGTAACTATCTTCTCCTTCGGCTTCTTCTCCCTCTGCTGGAACATATTGCTTAGCATAGATATTAGAAAGAACACTATCATTAGTAGGAAGAAGAGAGTCCATGGATCTATTTGAAGCTTTATAGCCTCCACACCTCTCCCATACTATATACTGTAAAAGGTTATAATCCCTACCGCCGCTGTTCTGGGTTTTATATTGGTTTATATTTATTAATGGTATTTGCTCTAATGTGTAGAGGCTTATGCCATCATATCAGCTATCCTAAAGTAAGGAGCCCACTATAAGCTCGATGAGCCAGGCGAGGGTGGCGAGGCATAGGATTTTAGGCCTGGTGAAACCATAAACCCTGTGCACCCAACTCCTCATCTCAACTCCCTCCCCCTTGAATAGCTAGCCCAAGCATCCCAGGTTAAAGAGTAATGGTTCCAATTACAATCCCAATATAAATTCCACATATCGCTTACGATAGATCCTCATTTATAAGGGGATCAGGGGTAGTAAGAAGGGGTTGCTATGAGAGCCTCATATGTGATCATAGCGGTCGTAGCCATCGCTATCCTAGGCTTCCTCGGCTACGGCTATTATGACTATAATGTTGCTAGAGAGGGTCTGAAGAATATATATGTAGGTATAGCTTCGGCTCTGCCACGGAATATTAGTCAAGATAGCATAACCCTTAGGGTGGGGGTTAGGCTATATAATAATGGAAGCTTAACTGTAGCTATAGATAGAGTTATCTATGAGCTATATATAAGCGATACCAAGCTGGGGTCTGGAAGCTATAGTGGGCGTATCGAGATCCCTGCTAGAGGCTCTGTAACGCTGGATACTGACTTCATGATCAGCAGATCTGCTTTAGGAGAGATCTTCTTTAAGATCATATCAGGCTCTGGGCTCTCGATGAAGCTTAAGATCTATATATATAGAAACACGTTATTGGGAACGGTAGAGGAGATCCGCGAAACAACATTTAAGATGTAGAGAAGTTTTTAAACCTAGATCTCTATCCCACTAGCGGTGAACCCCAAGATAGTGATGTTATTATCCTCTACTTATAGGCTTGCTTAGCTATATACCCTATAGTGGGTTAGACCATGTCAAGCGAGGCTCTGGATATATCTGAGAGCGTTGTTTCGGTAGCTGATATAAAGCTATTTGGTAAGTGGAGCTTTATAGGTGTTGATGTTAGGGATCCTAGTCTTAAGAAATATATATCGCTTAAACCAGTATTCCTCCCCCACACTGGTGGGAGGCATGAGCACAGGAGATTCGGTAAAGCCAGGGTCCCAATTGTTGAAAGGCTAATCAATAATCTAATGAGGAGGGGTAGGAATACCGGGAAGAAAGCTCTAGCCTATAATATTGTTAAGAACGCATTTGAAATAATAGCGCTGAGGACAAAGGAAAACCCAATACAGGTTCTTGTGAGGGCGATAGAGAATGCTGCTCCTAGGGAGGAGACTACGAGGATCATGTATGGTGGTATAATCTATCACGTAGCCGTCGATGTGTCCCCAATGAGAAGGGTCGATCTAGCATTGAGACACATGGTAGAGGGTGCAAGGCTATGTGCATTCAAAAGCATAAGACCCATAGAGGAGTGCTTAGCAGATGAGATTATAGCTGCAGCATCAAACGATCCCAAGAGCTATGCTATAAGCAGGAAGGACGAGATAGAGAGGATAGCGCTGAGCTCCAGATAAGACAGCCCTCTAGTTCCTAGAAACACCGTTATCCCCGCTTATTAATATTATTAATTCTCGAGCTCCTATATATAAAACCTATATTCATTAGAAGGTAAGAAGATCTAAAAGATCGATTACCTTGATCGATAGATATAAGCCCCCATAGCTAGAGGATTTTTGGAGTAGGGCCCGTAGCTCAGCCTGGTGGAGCACCCGGCTGATAACCGGGGGGTCGGGGGTTCAAATCCCCCCGGGCCCACCATAGATATAGATCAATTGATATAGAGATACATATTCTTAGAGGGATTTCCCATGCCAGTAATATATTTAGTATATATTAATTCGGGATAGCCTTGAACCATATATTCTCATTATATAGAAATTCGGATTATTGCTTTAGAGGATTCCGATATTCTCTAGCTGTCTTCTCCTCACTTAAAAGGGGAGGCTTCAGCTGTAGAGTGAGTCTATGTTGCTAGTTTCGTTAAGGATCTAGATGCTCTCAGCTATCTTCTTCTATATAGTCTAAATAGTTCTTTCTAGGTATTTCCTCTGGAGATATTTGATATAGCTTTTTGGCTCTATATCTTTTCCTGTTGCTATTTTGATTAGATGCTTTGGCGGGTATGTTGCTCCCCATCTATGGATCTTCTCTCTCAGCCATTCTCTGATTGTGTTTAGGTTCTTTCTCGATATATGATCTGCTAGATCCCCTAGATCTCTTTCCACCGCCTCTCTAATCTGGGCGGCTACTATGGTTCCTATTGTATATGTTGGGAAATACCCTATTGATCCGTTGCTCCAGTGTATATCTTGGAGAACCCCTTCTGAGTGTTTCTTGGGCTTTATACCTAGGTTTTTCTCCATTAGATCGTTCCATAGCTCTGGTATATCGCTGACCCTTATCTCTCCTGCAATAGCTAGTCTCTCGATCTCG
>JAWAXC010000126.1 GCA_038897115.1 Sulfolobales archaeon
CCCACCGGCTTAGCAGGCCGGCGCCCTACCAGGCTAGGCGACCCCGGCTCTATTATTATATTATTCATGTGGCTTTTTAACTTTCAGATCTGTTCAATACTCTGTCTTGATCCCATTAATACACTATCTCATGGGCACGTCTGGCGCTTCAGTTATAACTCGAAAGCCTCGCCCTTCTAACGCAGGGAAGAGGTCAGCCTCTTCTGGCATCTGTATCCTCCCAAGTGTTTTTTAATACTACCCACCTGCTACAAGTAGGTCTGCAGCCTTCCATACCTTGCTAGCCTGCTTATAACTCTGAGTTTTTAGATTCTCGATATATTATGAGTTATAGATCAATGTAAAGGATCTGGTTTTTAGATAGTCTCACACCCATCCAGCCTTGGTATGTTCCTCTATATGGCTTCCCTATTGATGTAGATATCCGAGGAGTAGAAGTAGTGGAAGAGGTACTCAAAGGCGTAGAGTGAGGGTTATCTTCAGAATTTCAAGATCTTTTTAGTCTTTCTTTCCACCGTATAGCCTCTCCATATACTCCTTCATCATCTTTATAATATCAGTCTTAATCGACGAAACCTCACTATATACTAGATCAACTCTCCTCTCAAGAGATTCGAACCTCCTATTAATAGCCTCAAACCTCTTATCAACATAATCCTTAAGATCATCAATCCTCTTCTCAAGAGATTCGAATCTCTTATCAACATAGCTTTTGAGATCATCGAATCTCTTATCAACATAATCCTTAAGATCGTTTAATCTCTTATCAATAGCCTCAAACCTCTTATCAAAGGCTTCGAATCTCTTATCATTAGATCTCATGATGATATCTAGATATAGTATTACTATCTCTTGATCTGATAGTTTTTTGCCCTCAGCAACCTTCCTAGCAATCCTATTTACAGCCTCCTCAAGAACCCTCGAAAGCATAGCCTCAGCAACAACACCCAACTATATTACCAGATAAGATTAACGAGGAAAACTAATATTCATAACTAAAGCATAGCCCCCAGAGCGGGATGAAAGCATATCTAGAGATCCCAATCTATGAGATCAAGATGCATCATTACAAACAGCAAATTCACAGGGATCGGAATACCTATAGGGATAGATGACTACTATGATCTCTATGAGCAGTTACGAAGGGGAGAACATACTCAATAAGGCTCCGTATTTGCTCGAGGGAGATAGGCTCCCGAAGAGCGAGTGGGAAGGCTAGATAAAAGGTGATGAGGCGAGTGGCGATATCAACTAACACGAACCGCAATAAAGCAGAATCCCTAATACGGTCTTCGCATATCTATTGTTATTTGCTTTTAATTTAGCTAGAAAGCTGATCGTTATATTATTAAGATCTAGCTGCATAGGAAAAGCAATACCTCTACTAGGATATATAGTAAAGGCTGAAAATATCTAGGCCATTCAATATCTGGAAAGCCTTTAAAGATCGCCTGTCTCGGCTTCTTAGGTTTTTCTTTTAATAGAAAGGTACTATCTGCGATCGGAATTGGAGCGATCTGCTTCTGATTCTCATCTTAGATGCCCTTTGATGTTACATCTTCTCTATTTTTATGGTTTCCCTATATATTTTCCTCCTAATTAGCTCTTGGAACTCTTCCGGAGTTAATATCTTTAGGTCTATCGGGGCTTCAGCTGGTAAGCCGTGTTGCTCCGCGATCTTTTTTATAGCGATTATCGTGTCTATGTTCTTTAATGAAGGGTTATCTGTCACTATGACTATATCTATATCGCTAAGTACTGTGAGTCTGTTTTCCGCTGCACCTCCAACAACGTGCACCTCTAGGCAATCTCTATCTAATAGATCCATGCATGCTCTAGCAATAGCTCTAGCAAAGTCCCTCCATCTCCTTAGCAATGAGTATCTCTCTAACGCGAATCTAGCCCATTTCTCGTTCAACATTATTTATCACCTCGAAAGCCTTCCTAGCTATCTCAACACATACTCTTCCCTGTTTCTCACTATATGATATAGCTCTCTTCTAGAATATCCAGAGCATCGCGATTATCAGCTATAAACCTGTTGAGTAGAGAAGCTATGCTATCTCCGCCAGCATCCATAAACAGGTTTCTAAGCCTAGCAAGAAGAGTCTTGGAACCATGGATACACGGGTTCTCACCAAAATACCTATATAAAACCGCCTTAACAGCTAGCTGGATAGCTTCCTCAGCATTAAAACATGTGCCATCATAATCGCCTTCAGAGAGATCTCTAACAGCTCTAACTAGAAACCTCTCAGCGCGCTTCCGCAGTAGAGTATAATACTCACCACTCACACATGACGCACCTACCATGTATAAATATGCTAAGGCTGCAAATGAATTTGAGGTTCCAACCCCCCATGATATTCCTATCAACTTAGAACCTTATAGTGAGCTTCATAGTGACTTTATAACTAAACACCCCAGTTCCTGGGATGAGAAGAGGTTATCCATATACAGCGAGCCCCGCGAAGGCCGATCTTCTCTCGTCTTAAAGGGTTGAGCTTTTAAATCCGGCCTCTCACCCTAGAGGGAACCCTCATCCTTCAGGGCAGGGAGATTATATCGATCAACTGAGGACAAAGATCCATTCTAAGCCTCATGAATAGACTAAGATTACCGTTCATCCGAGAGCGGTCTTTTATCATTGTTTATGGTTATCTATATCCGCCCTCGGATTCATCACGGTCTCCCCGAGCACCTTTGCCGTGGTTCTCCCACGGATCTCGGAAACCCGGGGTCACTGATAAACATATGGTCTTCGGAGCTCATATATGTATCGGCATAGCTAATAGCCTTGAAAGGTCTTAACCATGAACCCATATAAAAGCTTCCAAAAATAATCAAAGATACTTCAACCCCCAAACTCCTATTTTAGTTATGTAGAAGAGATCACGATATTCGATGCTCTGCTTATAAACCAAGGAGGAGCTGAGGGCATGGTGGGCTTTAAGAATCTATGTTAAAGCCTCTTAGCTATGTGATCCAGCTAATGAGCTGAATGGTTTTTCCCTAACCTCTTATCGGTATTCCATTGTTCAACGCATCTACTAAGGCTGTTTGTGACTTGGTAATGCATTTAAATGCCTCGGATTATTCCTGGTTTACCATATAAGCTTTTATCAATGTTTAATATATGGTGTTGCAATGACCCAAAGTGAGATCTTTTTAGGTAGGTATGTTGGTAAGAGGGTTAAGAGAATCGAAGATCCGAGGCTTATAACGGGAAGGGGGCAGTATGTTGATGATATAAGGCTTCCTGGTGCTCTATATGCGTATTTCCTCAGATCTCCATATCCTCATGCAATAATAAGATCTATAGATGTGAGTGATGCTCTAAAGTTAAGTGGTGTAGTTGCTATATATACCTACAGAGATATCGAAAAATATGTAGAGCCTATTATATATGATGAGGCTAAGTCCGAGCCAATGACTCTTCTAGCTAGTGGGAAGGTTAGATATGTGGGAGAGCCTATCGCTATGATCATTGCAAGGGATAAATATGTTGCTCGAGATGCTGCAGATCTTATTAGTGTTGATTATGAGCCCCTCACAGCCCTCACAGATCCTTATAAGGCTATGGAGAGCGATATTAGGATCCACGAGCCTGCTGAGAGAAACATAGCCTTCGAGAGAGGCTTTAAATGCGGAGACCCCGATAGCGCCTTTGCCAAGGCTCATCTAGTGATCTCTGAAAGGCTCTACAACCAGGGCGTAGCACCAGCCCCTATGGAGCCGCGTGGTGTTGCCGCATACTTCGACGGCTATAACCTCACCGTCTGGTCATCAACACAAACACCGTTTGACCTGAAGGAAGAGCTATATTCAAGGCTAAAGCTCAAGGTTCCTAGGATCAGGGTTATCCAGCCTGATGTGGGAGGCGCCTTCGGCGCTAAGATCACTAGGTATCCTGAGGAGTTCCTCGTTCCACTAGCATCGATACAGCTAGGCTCGCCTGTCAAGTGGTACTCGACTAGGTGGGAGGATCTTGTTAGCCTTAATAGGGGTAGGGATCTATATGCTGAGGTTGAGGCTGCCTTTGATAAAGATGGGAGGATCCTTGGGCTGAGGGCTAGGATCATCGGTGATCTGGGTGCATATCCATGGGGAACAGAGCTACCAGTTATATGTGCGAGGATGCTTACAGGGCCTTATAAGATTGAGAATGCCTCGATAACCGCGTTAGGTGTGTATACGAATAAAGTACCCTTGATGGCCTATAGAGGTGCTGGAAGGCCTGAAGCAACCTACTTCATAGAGAGGATCATGAGTATAGCTGCGGACGAACTCGGGATCGATGACGTCGAGATCAGACTTAGAAACCTAGTCAAGGCTAGCGAGATGCCATATAAGAACTGTGCAGGGCTTACATACGACTCAGGTGATTACCCAGGCACGCTGCAGAGGGGCTTAGAGAAGCTCGGATATAGAGATCTATTGAGATGGGCTAGTGAGGAGAGTAAGAAGGGGAGATTAATAGGTGTAGGCCTCTCATTCTATGTAGAGATAACCTCGGGAGGCCCATTCGAGAGCGCTATAGTCAGGATTGAAAGCGACGGAAAGGTAACCATAATAAGCGGAGCATCACCACATGGGCAAGGAGATGCAACAGGCTTTGCCCAGCTTGCAGCCGATATATTAGGGGTCAATATCGAGGATATCAAGGTGCTCTGGGGAGACACGGATCTAATAGCTAGGGGGCTCTTAACCGCTGGAAGCAGAACCATGACCGTTGGCGGTGGAGCTGTGATCCAGGCTAGCTTAAAGGTTCTCGAAAAGGCTAAGAAGATCGCTGCCCACATTTTAGAGGCAAGAGAAGAGGATATAGTATTTGAGAACGGCAGATTCTACGTGAGAGGCACCCCGGATAAGGCTGTTACTCTGAAAGATGTTGCGGCAAGAGCCTATTTCTCACCACCCCCGGGTATCGAGCCCGGCCTCGAAGCGATAAGCTATTACAATCCGGGTGGGCCTGTCTACCCATTTGGAGTCCATATATCTGTTGTTGAGATCGATAGAGATACGGGTAGGGTCAAGGTACTTCTGCATAGATCATATGACGATGTTGGCAGAGCCATAAACCCAATGCTAATTGAGGGACAGCTAATGGGAGGCATAGCCCAGGCGGTAGGCCAGGCTCTCTATGAGGAGCTCCTCTACGACGATCAAGGGTTCCCGAGGAACCCGAATCTAGCTGATTACCTAGTGCCAACAGCTGTTGAGATGCCCATATTCGAGATCAACTTCCAGGAGACGCCTACCAAGCATCCTCACGGCACTAGGGGTGTTGGGGAGATAGGGACCATAGCGGCTCCACCAGCTATTATAAGGGCTATCGAGGATGCTCTAAAGAGAGCTGGTATTCGTGTGAGGATAACCCGTATGCCTGTAAAGCCTGAGCAGATCTATAGGCTTTTATCATCAACAGAGAAGGGTAGAGGCTAGCATTCTCTATCCTTCCCGCTAGATCCCGTTCTTAGCGATAAAGCTTATATAATATAGAAGAGAGGCGATTGTCTTTCCATCTATTATATCGCCTCTACTAATCATATTAATAGCCTCTCGAAGACCTACCTTGATCACTTCTATGGCTTCATCCTCCTGATGAGAAGATCCCTCATAGATTAGCTTTCTAGCAAGAAATACATATAGGATCTCATTTGAAACCCCGGGGGAGCTATACATTTTAAACAACTCTATAAGCTCTCCAGCTCTATAGCCAGTCTCTTCTAGAAGCTCTCTCTCAGCAGTACTTCTAGGATCCTCTCCAGGCTCTATAGTTCCT
>JAWAXC010000127.1 GCA_038897115.1 Sulfolobales archaeon
AAAAGTCGTTAGAGAGGCTGTGGAGAGAGGCTTCAGAGTAGCTGTGGCTGGGGGGATAAGAGGCGAATCTATAAAGAGGATGGCTAGCATCGGGGCATCTATAATAATTATCGGAGGGTGGATAACAAAACACCACGATCCGGTGGAGAGGATGAGAGAGGCGATTAGGATTTTGAGGGGATAGAGTATTAATAGCCTCGAATCCTCTAACCAAGGTGGTGATTGCTTGGATTATAAACTCTTAACTAGAAAAACCAACATCGCTGTAGATGATTCCGGGATTGAGGTATATATTGCGAGACCAGCTGTTAAAGATCCTCTGCCAGCTGTTATACTCATACATGAGATATGGGGTCTGGAAAAACATATGATCGATGTAGCCAATAGGATAGCTTCTGAAGGATACATGGTTGTAGCACCAGATCTCTATTCAAGACCAGACCTAAAGCCATTTCTAACTACAGAGAATGTCGAGAAGGCAATGTCTATCATCAGGAGCATCCCCCAGGAGAAGAGGAGAGATCCCAGCTATATCAGAGGTCTCTTGGAGAACGCTGAAGAGCCCGTTAGAAAGGTCCTCGAAATACTCTTCATAGGTAGGAGGGATCTTGAGGATAGAATGGTGAGAGATCTAATATTAATTACCAGAAATATTAGGGATAGTAGCGATGTTATAAGAGAAAAGATAGCTGTTATGGGCTTCTGTATGGGGGGAGGTCTCGCCTTCCAGCTATCTACGGAGGAGGAATTTAAAGCTACAATAGTATTCTATGGATCACCTCCAAACCCTATAGAAAGGGTTTCAAAGATCAAGGGATCTGTGATGGGGATCTATGCAGGTTATGACCCTCCTATAAACTCTCTGCTCCCACAACTGATAGATGCTATAGTGAAGTATGGTGTAGATTTTGAAATGAAGATCTATCCAGGGACATATCATGGCTTCTTCAACAATACAAGGCAAGCCTATAATGAGGAAGCATCTCTAGATGCGTGGGAAAGGGTAAAGCTATTTCTAGAGAAAAAGCTAAAGAGGGTGGGATAAGTGGGTAATGCTGGGAAGATAAAGCGAGATATAGATGACAATGGGAAGCTCTCAAGATGCTTTGAAGCGTACCTCGAAGCTATAGAAATGATCTCTAGGATTAGATCTAAAAGTAGCAAATGAGAATAGCAATAGCACAGACCATATTGAGACTATGATTAGTAGATCTTATATGTCGTAGCTACATAAAACATTATCAATATAGATCATTTTTAATTCTCTACTAAAACCTCGATGAGCTATGTAGCTATATATCTCTCTCTAAGCTCTTACGTCTATTGCTAAAGAAATCTAATGTGAAGGTTTATTTTGAGTGGTAACTCTTAGGTGTATATGTTGGGGATATAACTTCTGATGTGGTAATTAAATATATAAGGTTGGGTTTAAATTATAGCGTAAGGTTGCCCCATGGGCGAAGGAGGGGTAAGTAGAAGATCTTTTCTGAAGATTGTTGGCGGTGTAGTTGTAGCTGCAGGGATAGGCTTGGGTGTTCTTTACTATCTCTCGAGAGGTTCGCAGGTTTCTACCTTAACTCCTACACCTGTCAGAGGTCAGCAATCAACAACAGCTCTAACGACAGCACCTAGATCTCCTCTAACTCCTGTAAGAGGTGGTGAGCTGAGGATAGAGCTTATCTCGGAGATAGTGAGGCTAGATCCTCATGCTTCTACTGCTGCGGTGGATAGACAGGTGTACCAGGCTATATATGATCATTTCTTGGATCTTGATGAGAACGGCAATATAGTACCCGCTATCTGTGAATCTTGGTCCCAACCGGATTCCAAAACATATATATTTAGAATAAGAGACGGGGTGAAGTTCCATGATGGGACTAAATTAGATGCTGATGCGGTTGTGTGGAACTTCAATAGAATGCTTGGCAGGCTTGATAAGAAGTTCCTTCCAAATCCAAATGCAAGGGCTAGCGAGGTAGCCCTGATCGAGAGTGTCAAAGCTGATGATAGTCTCACGGTAAGGGTAACGCTTAAAAGCCCATTTGCACCTTTTCTATCTATCTTAACAGATCGTGCTGGCATGTTTATATCCCCCACATCTTTTGAAAAAGATCCGGAGGGTTTCTTTCAAAAGCCAGTAGGAGCTGGCCCCTTTAGATTTGTAGAGTGGAGAAAAGGGGATAGGCTTGTTGTCGAGAGGTTTGATGGCTATTATAGATCTGGTATGCCGTATCTCGATAGGATTGTATATACATTCCAGGCTGATGCTACACAGAGGTTAAATGACCTTAGATCTGGTACTGTAGATATAATCCAAACGTTTGCTCAGAAGGATATAGATGTTGTTAAAAGGGAGGCATCCCAGGGAAGCCTAGTGTATTCTGTTAAGGCTACGTGGGGGTGGCAGGGCTATGAGCTTAATACAAGGAAACCCCCATTCGATAATAAGCTATTGAGAAAAGCCTTCATGTATGCAATAGATATTGATGAGATCGTTAATACAATATACTATGGCATAGACATACCAGCTAACTATGGACCAATAACACCTGCCCATGGCTCCTTCTATGATCCTAACTATAGACCTCACAGCAAGTGGCCCAAAGCGGATCTTGATATGGCTAAGAAGATGCTTAGAGACGCTGGTTATCCAGATGGTTTTGATTTCGAGCTACAGACAGGGGTCGACCCTATCGCTAGGCTCGAAGCGGAGTTAATACAATCCCAGCTTGCTAGGGTAGGGATCAGGGTTAAGATAACACAGCTGGACTTTACGAGACAGCTTTCAAACCTAGAGCAGGGTAATTACCAGGCATCTGCTATAGGCTGGAGCGGAAGACCAGATCCGGATCAGAATAGCTATATGTTCTGGCGTACCGGTGGATCCTTCAACTTTATGGGATACTCGAATCCAAAGGTTGATGAGCTCTTTGATCAGGCTAGAGCGGAAAGCGATCAGTCTAAGAGAGCCAAGATCTATAGGCAGATAATAGATATATTATATGACGATGCCCCATATATATTCGTGAGATATCCAGCAGATCCAAAAGCGTGGAAGCCATATGTAAAAGGGTTCATACATATAGCGGATGGCATGATAAGGCCGGCAGGTATCTGGATCTCTAAGTAGGGGTGGTCGATGCAAGGACTTAAGGAGCTAATAATAAGAAGAATAGCTGTTCTGCCTATAACACTTTTAATAATATCCCTCTTTGTCTATCTAGTAATAAGATCTATACCTGGAAACCCTGTGCAGGCTCTCTTAGGCGAAGAATATAGTGAGGAGGCTGCGAGGGAGCTTGAAAGGCAGTTAGGTCTTGACAAACCGGTTTTACTTGGCTATATAGATTGGTTTTCCGGTATATTAAAAGGGGATCTAGGGTATTCGCTAGCTATTGCTTATAAGATCAAAATATCGGATCTTCTTATTCAAAGAATACCTGTTACTATAGAGCTAGCTATTCTCTCACTATTAATAGGACTTATACTCGGTATAGGGCTAGGTACTTTGGCAGGGTTGAATAGGGGTAATAAGGTGGACGTCTTAATATCGAGTATCTTGCTTCTAAACCTAGCTATCCCAGTATTTGTGAGGGCCCTTATATTGATACTTATATTCTCCTTACTACTTAGAATGCTTCCATCATCGGGGTATGTGGCGATAACGGAGGATCCGATAAATAATCTTAAACTGATGTTGATGCCCTCCTTAGCAGCAGGCCTTGGTATAGCCTCAGTCATTGCTAGGATAACTAGAGCCTCTATTATAGATGCTATAGCCTCGGACTATGTCATCGTTGCAGTAGCAAAGGGACTACCTAGAAGGCTGATCCTTTCGAGCTATATCCTTAGGAATGCGTTGCTCCCAATAATAACGATAACAGGGTTACAGCTCGGCTCGCTATTAGGGGGTCTAGTTATAACAGAGACTATATTTAGAGTCCCTGGGATCGGCAGTCTAGTCTATGAATCTATAATCCAGCGTGACTACCCAGTCCTTCTCGGATGTGTGCTGTTAATATCCCTATCCTATGTAGTGATAAACCTAGTGGTTGATGTGCTATACGCGGTTGCAGATCCTAGGATAAGATATGGAAGAGGTGGAGCTGTTAATGAATAGCTATAGAGCTATATTAAGAGAACCAAGGATCTTCATAGGCCTTGCAATGCTAATAACGCTAGTGATCTTGGCAGCTGCTTCGATCTTCGGGGGATTTCTAGATCCTTTTAAAACTATGGTTTCTAAACCCTTGAGCCCGCCCTCGCTGGAACATCCAATGGGTACCGATGCCTTGGGAAGGGATCTTCTTTCAAGGATATTCTTAGGTATTCTTATATCTCTATATATCTCTGTATTGGGAACAATCATAGCATTCCTTCTAGGAGCGCCCATAGGCTTTATAGCCGGGTTTTATAGAGGGACAGGTATTGATGAGACTATAACGAGGGTTATAGATGCTCTTCTATCCTTCCCAACACTTGTCCTTGTACTCTTTATAAGCGCTACATATGGACAGGGGCCTCTAATCGCATCAATAGCAATTGGGATAGCTGAATCACCAATAGTTGCTAGGCTTGTGAGGAGTACTGCCATAGGTATCATGTCTAGTCAATTCATAGAAGCTGTGAGAGCAATAGGCGCTAGTAAGCTATGGATCATGCGTAAATATTTGATCCCACATTCGGCATCGATATTGATTACACAGTTCACATTAACACTTAGCACCGCTATAATACTTGAATCTGGGCTGAGCTTCCTAGGCCTAAGCACACCACCTCCTGTTGTTAGCCTAGGAGGCATTGTGAGGGAAGGCTTTCTCTATATAGATAGTGCGTGGTGGTACGCAGCACTACCCTCAGCATTCTTGGTTGCTATAATCATGGCGGTAAATCTGATCGGCGATGGTCTCAACGATACTATAGATCCTAGATTCAGGGCTTCTAGAGAAAATGCACGTATGGCCTAAATATCATTACTCAATAGCTCAGATTCACCCAATCGTAGGTAATCCTCTAGGCATATCTAGCATTAGAATATAGAAGCCCCTCCCTCTAGCTTTTCCCACAAATGTTTTCTGACCTAGGAATGGCTTGGTTGCTATCAAGAGCTAAGATGTTAATATCTTAATCATTTATTAATTTGGTTTATTTCAGAAAGAGGGTATTCTATCCCATATAAAATTAATCACTTCATCATGGGAGGGTACTTCATGCGAGCCTAGCCTCATTATCTTGAGAGCTGCTGCCGCACTAGCGTATATGGTAGCTTTTCTAATTGTATATCCTCTTAACAGGCTTGTTATAAAGCCAGCTGCATATGCATCACCCGCACCTGTAGTGTCAACGGGATTTGTTATTTGGAAAGCTGGTATGTATTCAGAAAAATCTTTAGTTTTTATATAAGAACCATCTTTACCTAGCTTAACAACTACGATCTGAGGGCCTAGATCTTTTATTATATCTGCAGCCTTTCTATAGTCCTTCTCATTAGTCATGTAGTAGGCTTCTTGACTATTTAGTAAAACTATATCGCTCATCTCAAGGATCTTTTTTAATTCTGATAAGCCCTTCTTAGATAAGACTCTTCCAGGATCCCAAGAAGATGTTAACCCATATTTCTTAGCTAGCTCAAGAGCTTTTATCGATGTATCTATTCTTAAACTGGATATATGGATATGTCTAGATTCTCTAATCAGATCCTCATCTATCTCTTCAGGCCTTAGATCCTCTGCAGAGCCCTTGTACCCATACAT
>JAWAXC010000128.1 GCA_038897115.1 Sulfolobales archaeon
ATCTCGATTGAGGAAGAGGCTATTAAAAGAGGCTATTCGATCAACACCTCCTATTCAGAGATGATCTCGAAACTCGCTCTGCAGGTTGCACTTGGCAAGCTAGGGTTAGAAGAGGCAATTGAAAATGCTTCTAATAAGATCTTCGGGGATCTATATAGAAGCACTCTGGACATCTTAATGGGTAGGCTTGTAGGTGGAGGAGGAAGATCCTTTATAGTGATATACACATCATCAGGCTCAGATCCATATGCGGCTAGTAGGGAATTCTTTTCAAAGGTATCTAATGCGATTAAAAGGGAGTATCCAGGGGCTTCTATACTGTGGACTGGTAGCAATGTTATAAACGAGGATCTCAAGAGGATCTCTTCTGAAGATATTGCGAGGATCTCCAGGGTTAGCGAGATCCTGGTTTTTATAGTGCTTCTAGCTATATTGGGTAGTATAGCAGCGGTGATCCTTCCATATGCAGGTATAGTTCTAGGTGTAGTTGTGGGCGGGGGGATCGCTTTCTTCATAGCATCTGGAGGTATTGCCGATATGCTCTCACTTACAAGAACACTCATATATGTTATACCACTTGGGCTGGGATCTGACTATGCTGCCTATCTAGTATATAGGTTTAGAGAGGAATATGCGAGGCTTGGCGATCCGAGGAAGGCTTCTGAGGAGGCTCTGAGGAGGGCTGGGCCTGCTATTGTAGCGAGTGCTTTAACGGTGATAGCTGGCTTCGGCTCCCTCGCACTTGGCTGGGAGTTCCCTCTCTTTAGAAGCCTCGGGGTATATATGCCTCTAGTTGTTGCTGTTACAGCAGCATCATGCCTCACATTGGTTCCAGCGATCCTCTCAATAGCCGGTGGATCTAGGGTGTTCTGGTGGGGTGTTAGGAGAAGCATGGGAATAGATCGTGCTGGGTATAGTATGAGCAAGATCTCAAGAACCTTTATAAGGATGGGCCCGGTAATACCCATAATATTTGTTATTGTATCGATTGCCTCTATAGCTATATATCCTGTGATCTCCTTCTCACATGATCTAAGGCTCTTCCTACCATCGAATAGCCCATCAATCATAGCTCTAGACACAATAGCCTCTGACATGGGATATGGGCAGGTGTTTCCAAGCTATATAGTTATTGTAAAGAGTTCAGCTATATCAACAGACGATCTAGTAAAGATCGAGAGCCTTGCCTCGAGGATCTCTGGCCTAGATGGTGTGCAGAGCGTTGAAGGGCCTACGAGACCGTTTGGAACCCCGATAAATATTTCCACATCATCTCTAGAGGATCCTGCGGTTTCTGCGTATATCTCGAATAATATAACATATATGAGGGTGGTTATAAAGAAAAATACGTTTAGCTCTGAAGCTATAGATCTTATTGAAAGGATAAGAGAGATCACAAAGGAGTGGGCTTCTACCAATGGGTATTCTGTCTATATAGGGGGAGCCACAGCTACTTCTGAGGAGTTGGATAGGCTTGTGAATAGCCTATTCTGGTATAGGGTCTTGCCTTTTGCTGTGATATCAATGATCCTGATCTTCACCCTTGTCTTTGGGAGCTTCTTAGCCGCGGTATTAGCTGTTCTACTCGTTGTGCTATCATCGCTAATATCGATGGTGTTAACTGGGATAGTATTTAATAGCATATTCTTATCACCTGTACTCTGGTTCCTCCCACAGGTAGTATTCACAGCGATGCTGGGTGTTGGTATGGATTATAATAGCTTCTACATGGCTAGAGCTAGAGAGATATGTCTTGTAGAGGGTGAATGCAGCTCCAAGGGAGTGGCAAGAGCTTCCGGGATTATTGGGAGGCTCATAATGGGTCTTGCGATGGTGATGGCAGCAGCTTTTGGATCCCTCATGCTATCCTCATCGATAGGCTTAAGAGAGATAGGGTTTTCACTGCTAGCTAGCGTGCTACTTATAGCATCTGCCGTCTCTTATCTAGTTATACCTCCCATCTTGTCTATGATTGGTAGGAGGATGTGGGTGAAAAGAGGTTCAAAATAGTTTTCATATAGCTATAGTATTTAGCCCTAAATACCCTTTATAATATATTCAATAGGTGTGGCTCTGTGCTTTCAATATCGATCATATGGGGTAAAGGTGTTCTTGTCACCGTTGATGGAAGATCCATGGATCCGGGTTTTCAAGAGCCTAGGAATGTAAGGGTAGTTATATATCAGGGGGATGGTAAGGATAAGCCCCTTGCGATTGTTTCCGGCTATGGAGATATTTCTATATTATCTTCTCTTTTCCAAATAGCCGAGGATGTGTTTATAGAGTGGTTCGATACAGCTGGTTCTAGGAGTTGGAGAAATCCTGGGGAGCTGGAGACGAGGAGGATAGTCTCGCAGATCGAAGAGAGAATCTTAGAGAGGTATAGGGATTTGAAAAACCTAGGTGTAACACCGAATGCCCAGCTATCGCTTGCCCTGGTAACCCAGGATGGCTCTCCAAAGCTATATTATTTCAATGAAAAGGGCCTTGCATCTCCCAGGCACCAGGCGCCTGGATATATAGTGCTTGGATCCCCGGCCTCTGTAGCTATTGCGGAAGCTCTTATAAGGGCTGTTGGTTACTCGCCTCAAGAGTCTATGGGGCTAAATCTAGGTGTTCTCTCAGCGTTCATGATCTCTCTAGCCTCGGAGGTTGATCCCAATGTCTCGCCTTATATAGGGGATTCGATATATATGAGATACGATCCTGAGGAGAAGGATGTGGTTGTTGGTAGCATCAAAGATCAGGCCCTTGTAAAGATGATAGAGAGGCTTGAGAGGCGAAGGGAGGCTGTGAAACTCCTGTGGAGGGCAATGGATATTCTCGGGGATGAGAGGGAGGAGAGGGTTTTAAGGCTTCTAAAGAGCCTCATAGAGGGTTCTACTCAGAAGCAAGAGTAGCGATTTAAATGCAATATATATGCTCTAGGAAATAGCATTAATGGTGTCCAATATGGATCTGGTTAGAGAGGCTTTCTCACCTAGGTCACAGGCTCTTAATAGAGCTACCAACTCTATAGTTACGTTTAATGAGAGGGCTATTGATGAGGCTTCGCATCTTGTTGAGAAGGGTCTAGAGCCTCTACCCATAGCTGTTAAAGATCTGATAGAGACGGCTGGGATCAGAACTACTATGGGGTCGAGGGTTTTCCAGGACTATGTTCCTAGGAGAGATGCCTGGGTTGTTAAAAGGCTTAAGAAGGCTGGATGGATCATTGTTGGTAAGACAAATACCCATGAGTTCGGCATGGGCCCCACAACTACTTCAAGCATATTCGGACCCACTAGAAATCCACATGATCTATCGAGGATCGCTGGGGGGAGTAGCGGGGGATCTGCTGCAGCAGTAGCAGCAGGCATAGTTCCAGTAGCCCTTGGCACAGACACACTTGGATCTGTTAGGATCCCTGCCTCCCTATGTGGTGTCTTCGGGTTTAAACCGTCCTACGGCTATATAGATACAGATGGCGTCTTCCCACTATCCCCATCCCTAGATACTGTGGGTGTGATAGCAAAAGATCTCTCTTGGGTTGAGAAAGCTATTAGATCTATTGTGCCTAGGCTCCTTAGAAAGGTTGAGCTGAAGAGCAAGCCAAGGCTAGCTATACCAAAGTGGTTTAGAGCTCCACATGAGATTATAAAGGGCTTTGAAGACATTGTAGAGGAGGTTGAGAATAGATTTCTAGACTATGTATCGGCTATAGGATATGATTATGAGGAGGTTGAGATGCCCGTAGCAGAGAGGCTGGCGTGGAGGGAGGTTATGGTGATAAGATATAGTGAGGGAACCCATATACATCTGAAATACAGGGATAAGTGGGATCTCTATTTCCCAGATGTTAGGAGGCTTGTTGAAAGGGGGCTTCAACAAGGCTACAGCGCTCTGGACTATCTAAGGGCTCTAGCATCTAGGGAGGAGGTGAGGCTAGAATTGGGAAGGATTCTCAAGAGGTTCGACGCCCTTATAACCCCCACCACCCTTATACCAGCGCCTAGAATAGATGATGTGATAGGTAGGGAGGACGGCCCTATCAGGGGTGTTCTCACATATGAAACTATATATGCATCCTATGTAGGTGCCCCAGCGATCTCGATCCCAGCGTTGAGGGTCAGGAATCTTCCTGTAGGTGTTCAGCTCATAGCAGGCTATGGCGAGGACTCGAAGCTCCTCACAATCTCTAGAGAGGTATCCCAGCGTCAATAGCGGGCTTCGAATGTAACGCTGTTATAAGTCTCTATATCTATTTAAATAGATAGCTCTGAGGAGGATTATGTTGAAAATCCTGCTCCTTACTGGGAAGCTAGCATCGCAGCTAGCAAGATCGATAGCCCATGAGGTATCGAAATCCCTAGGTGTGGAGATAGATGTGGATGTATTAGATATACCAGTAGCTGCTCTTATGACTGTGAAAGATGTTCTTGAGCACCTCTCTAAAAAGGTTGGCGAGGCAAGGCAATATGATATCATCATAGCTCCAGGCCTACTAATAGGGGATCTCGAGATCGTTAATAGAAGTCTTGGTGTTAGGTGCTATAAGGGGAGCAAATATATAGGGGATCTACCCCTAGTTATTAAAGAGATCCTCAAGGGGAATGTTAGGCTTTCAACCTCTAAACCTGCTGACTCAGTTCTAGAGCTGTCTAGAAAGATGGACTATAAAAAGGTGCTTGAGGATATAGAGCTGAGATCTGAGAAAGCTTTTAACATAGGATCTATATCGATCCCGTTAAACCCACCCCCATTCAGGATCATGGCTGAGGTTAACATAGAAGATCCTATAGAGCATGTTGTGAAAGAGTCGATTAGAATGTCTAGAGAAGGAGCAGATATAATAGTGCTAGGCACATCAGCTGATAGCGATAATCCAGATATGGTTGCAAGGGCTGTTAGAGAGGTTTCTAGGCATGTTAATAAGCCGATAGGGATCGACTCTATAAATCCGAGGGAGATCGAGGCAGGTGTTGGCTCGGGCGCGCAGCTTGTAATGAATATAAGTAGATCCTATTTCTGGGTTGTTGAAAAACTGCCAAGGGATATAGCATATGTTCTAGTCCCTGAGAGTGTTGAGGATCCAACTGCATATTCTAGAGTGAAGTCCTTGGTAAGGGATCTAGAGGAGCTGAGATCTATGGGGGTTAGCAAGGTTATATTAGACCCTGTTATACCACCACCTAACTTCGGAGCCTTAGAAGGGCTATACGCTGTTGGATTAGCTAAGAGGCATATCCCATCATCACCTGTTCTAATCAGCTCTGCTAATATCGTTGAGATGATAGATGCCGACTCCATAGGGATAAACGCCCTTATAGCGAGCTTCGCCTTAGAGGCTGGAGCATCTGTGATCCTTGTTACCGAGGATAGCTGGAAGACAAGGGGCTCTTTATTAGAGGTTGTTAGGGCCTCTCTAATGTGCTCTATATCATATGCTAGGAAGTCCCCTCCAAAGGATCTTGGAATAGATCTTCTGGTTGCTAAGTCGAAAGAGAAGCCTGTGAGGATCCCAATAGGGTTTGAAGAGGATGTAGTTGTTGATAGATATATCCCACCATCTAGGCTTGATAAAGAAAGGTTCTTCGTAATACAGCTAGACTATGAAAACA
>JAWAXC010000129.1 GCA_038897115.1 Sulfolobales archaeon
TTGTTCCTATTCCATCGAAGAACTCTACTAGGAATAGTGAGAATGCTACTGGGAATGCAAGTGCTATCAACTCTATATATGCCCTCAAGGCTGTGGGGAATACGGGGATTATGGATGTTGAGAAACTCGGTATCTCGAGCATATTTTGTGGGATACTCACTAAACCAGCTATGAGCCCTACTATGGTTAGAACCACTATTGTTACCAGGAATGCTGGTGAGAACCTCTTTATATAGAGTATAGATGCCATTATAAAGCCCGCTATAGCTATTATGCTTGAAGGCTCTACAAAGGCCCTCACATTGAAGCTAACAGGTGTTCCAGCACCGGCGTGTACCAAGCCTGCTAGGGATAGCCCTATAAAGGTTATGAAGAGCCCTATCCCAGCACTTATACCATAGGCTAGATTAGGCGATATAGCCCTCAAAACCCTCTCCCTAATGCCTGACCAGGCTGCGAGGAGAAAGATCAGGCCGTCTATGAATACAGCGAATATAGCTGCATATAGAGCTACCATCGCAGCCTCCTCACCCCTTATACCCATGCCCATGAGCACGGATGTGAATGCAGGGATCACGGAGAAGCCTATGAAGGAGTTCTCACCCATCCCAGGGGCCATTGCAAATGGTAGCCTTGCGTAGAGAGCCATCAATATGGATCCGAATGAGGCAGCCAATATAGTAGCTGTTGCTATCCCAACCTTAACGCTATTCACAAGAGCAACCTGATCAGGCGATAGAGTTTGAACCCCTAAGGCGCTCTTCAAAGCTATCTCAAAGCCGGATCCAACTATCAGGGGGTTTACAAAGATTATATAGGCCATGGTTAGAAACGTTGTTATACCTGCGATAACCTCTCTCTTAAGATCAACCTGCATCTTCTCAGGGGCTAGTAGTTGGAGCAACTTACTCAACTTATTTCCCAATTCATGTAAATTCTAGGGGGCTTATATATGTAGGCGATCATAGATTTCTGCGAAACATTTACATGAACATGTTAAAAATGGTTGTGCTTAGAAAGAGATATGCAGGATAATAACCTCTATACCCACTAGATATTAGGGAGATTTGGTGGAGAGGATCAGCGGGTCAGAGCTTGTGAAGAGGATGAGCGAGCTTCTAAAAGCAGGGGCTGCGATGCTTGCAGAGACATGCCCATCATGTGGCTCACCCCTCTTCAGGCTAAGGGGTGGGGAGGTTATATGCCCACTCCACGGCAAGGTATTCCTGGTTAGAAGTGAGGAGGAGGCTAGCACGGCATCGGTGATATCTGTACTATCTAAGATAGAGGATCTCGCATCTGTCAAGATGATGGAGCTGGTTAAAAGGCTATCAACCAATAACGACCCCCTCGACCTCGAGTCGCTCTCTAAATGGCTTGAGATAGTTCAGAGGATCCAGGAGATAAAGAGAAGCCTACTCCTCACACAGGTTCAGCAGACACAGCATAGAAGGCAGGCTGAGGAGAAGCGCGGAAGGGAAGAATAGAGATTTAATATTTATAACCCACTTTAGATGTAATCCCATCCAGCATCTTATTCCTTGGGTAGTACTCGTAGCTCCATGGGTTTTGGGCTCTTCTCTATATCTCCTTCTATGTATAAATATCTATTTGGTGGGTATGCTAGCATCCATTATGGATGGCGAGCTCAGAACCTTGAGGGGGAGGGTTGAGGAGGCCCTTGCAAGGTATAGGAGGGTTAGGCTTGGTAATAAGCCTAGATGGTTTGATTTAAAAGGGGTTAGGAGGAGCTCCTCAGTTGCCTCAGACTCCTCCTTCCTAGGTGTGCTAACTAGATATGCCTTCATCTATGGTATTAGAGCCTTTTCAGCCCCATTCACAGGTTCTTCGGAGGATGTTATTAGATATGGCAGGTATCTAGCTAAGTTCGATGTTCTCGAGCTCCTATCTAGCTTTGATGATGAGGGCTCAAACCCTTATAGGGATAGGAGGGGCGTTGTTCACCACATTGCTAAGGATCTCGAGGTTTCATCTGCCAAGGCTGTTATAGATTCCATGGGATCTCCGCCGGATCTTGTTCTCTTCGACGGCTCTCTAAGATCTTTCTTCTATAATAGGTTCAGAGGTGGGGATGAATTCTCAGAATCCCTTAGGAGGAGCTGGCTCGAGAGGGTTGAGGCTCTTGAGAGGATATCGAGGATCTCTAGGGTTGTCTTCATCTCTAAAGTACATACGAGGCAGATCCTATCTAGGTTCTTAAAGCCCGAGGTGGATGGTAAACCTGTTGTGGTGCCTGACTATGCCTTGATAGATAAGATCCTTGAGGGGAGGTCTAGAGAGCCGGGTTTTCTAGAGCCTATAGAGGTTAGCGAGGGTAGTGTGGGTGTTAGATATACATTAACCTATGCGATACTAGCTAGGGGGGCACCTGCCTACCAGATCACGATGCCCGGCTCCCTCTCAGCTGAGGAGATCTCTGAGGTGCTTGAGATGCTTAGATTCCACAGCGCACCAGGCTATCCAGAGCCTCTTAGGCAGTGTCATTATCATAGTAGGATAGGTAGGAAGGAGTTTCTACAGCTATTGGGGGCATATGGTGTTAGGCTTGAGAGTGGTAGGGAGGTGCTTGGAGAGCTATGAGCGCCCCTATACTTGGTAGGGTCCTCAGATCTAGATCTCCATCGTATTGCGAGGTATATTCAGACTATCCAATGCCCGTGGGCTCCTATGTATATGCCGAGTTCAAGGTGATTGACAGGGCTACGGGGTTGCAGGCTGTTAGAAGGGTTGTTGGGGTTGTTTCTAACAGCAGCTACTCCCCGATCTTTGAGAGGCCATCTATAACGGATCTCAGGGAGGATATTCCGAGGGATTATAGCGTCCCCTCTATATCCATTATAGATGTATATGTTATAGCTGATATCTCTGGCAAGAGGCCTGAGACCCCTAGATACCCGATACCCCCTGGAACAGCTATCTACCCAGCTCCCCCAGAGTATCTCAGGATCCTCTATGAGCTCCCTGAGGAGGGCTATATAAGGCTTGGATCCCTCTCCGAGTATGGTGGGATAGAGATAAGGGTGAGGGTTAACGAGCTCTCCAGGCACCTCCTAATAACAGGGGCTACCGGGTCTGGGAAGAGCAACACGGTTGCTATTATAGCGGATAGGCTTTCAAGGCTCGGGGCTCCGGTAGCTATATTCGATGTACATGGTGAGTATGTTGGTCTCCAGCCCGAGGATGGCGATTCAACTAGGGTGAGGGTCTATAGCGCTGTTATAAGCCCCTATAAGATACCTCCGAAGATACTGGCTTCAATGGTGATAAGGGATCCAGCTGCTACTAAGCAGAGGAGGCTTCTAGCAAGGGCTCTTAGAAGGCTTAACAAGGCTATTGCTGATAAATGCTCTAAGGGTCTCGGGGTATCATCTGCTGTTAAGGAGATCCTTGTTGAGAGGAGGATACAGCTTGATAGGATCCTTGGTGAGGATGTTAGGGGAACCCCTGAGGAGATCTATCTAGCCCTCCTCATAAACGAGATCAACTCTGTTGCTAGGGAGCATGGGGATGCCTTTGATAGCAAGGTTGTGAATAGCGCTATTGAGAAGGTTGAGGGTTTCTTCGAATCCTCACCACTAGATCTAGAGGCTCCGAGGGTTGTTGATATGATCGAGCCTGGTAGGATAGCTGTGATAGATGTTTCAACTCTGAGCGATGATCAGAAGGCATGGGTTTTAAAGCTATATGCTGATGAGCTTCTAAACCACCTTAAGGAGGGTATTGAGAAGCCTGGATCTAGGGTGCCAACTATATTCATAGTGGAGGAGGCACCCCTATTCCTCCCATCGGATTCATCTACACCTGCTAAGGAGAGTCTCCAGAGATTCGCTAGGGAGGGCAGGAAATTCGGGGGTGTGCTTGGGGTTGTTAGTCAGAGGCCGAGATCCCTTGACCCCAATGTTGCTTCCCAGCTACAGAACTTCGTATTCCTCAAGCTGGTTCAGGAGGAGGATAGGAGGGCTGTTATGAATATAGCGGATGCTCTAGAGGATACCCTGGCCGAGATATTGCCAAGCCTTCCAAAGGGTAGGGCGATCGTTATGGGGGAGTGGGTTGGGAGGTTCCCAGTGCTTGTTGATATAGATATGCATAGTGGTAAGAGGAGGGGTGCAACACCTGATCTATATGGTATATGGAGATCCAGGGTAAGATCTGGGGAGCCTAGGGAGGAGAGGTTCGAGATCTAGGTGGCGTGTATGAGGATCCTACATATATCTGATACGCATCTAGGTGCTAGGCCGAGGGGTGTTGTTGAGAGGGAGAGGGATATATATGATGTCTTCAGGGAGATCATAGATATTGCTATAAACAACAAGGTAGATCTAGTGCTACACGCTGGCGATATGTTCCACGATGCAGAGCTATACCCAGCACCCTATATAGTTGCTATCGAGGCCCTCTCAAGGCTTAGGAGCTCTGGGATATCCTTCTACGCTGTTGCCGGTAACCACGATTCTGTTAAGCCTACTAGGAATAGCCCTCTAGAGCTTCTACATAGGCTAGGCTATATAGTTCTTCTATCAGACTCAGCGGATCCAGGTGTTAGAAGGGCCTCTGGATCCTCCGGCCTTGAGGTAGAGATCCACGGCTACTCCTACAAGGCTGTTGACAAGCTACTCTCAGGATCTCTCAAGCCATCCCAGCAATCAATACTCCTAGCCCATGTAAGGCTATGCGATGCCTGGTCCCAGAGATATGGTAGGGATCAGAGGCTATGCTCCTCAGGAGAGGGGGCTCCCGTGATTTCTAAGCTTCCCAAGGGGTATCTCTACTATGCCCTCGGGGATCTTCATAGGAGTTGGAGGAGCATATACAGTGGATCACCAATAGCATATCCAGGATCTCCTGAGGCTATTTCGAGGGATGATTATGAGGATATCAAGAAGGTCTTTCTAGTAGAGATAGATAGGGGCTATATCGATGTGAAGGAGATCCCTCTGAGGAGTGTTAGGCCTTGGATATATATCGATGCTAAGGATCATAGAGAGGCTCTCCAGAAGATCTATGAGGCCGAGGCTAGGGCGAGGTCTATGCATAAGCCCCCAATACTTGTTCTGAAGATTAGGACTAGGCTTGAGAGGAATGAGAGGGATAGGTTGGTGGGGGTTTTGGAGCATCTTGTAAGGGATAAGAGGATCCTTGCCTATGATGGCCCCGAGATCGAGGATCAGTCCCAGCCTATGGAGGGTTCTAGGGATTCCCAGGTGGGCTCGATAGGTGTTGAAGATGCTGTAAATAGGATCTTCAGGGATCCTGAGGTCAGGAGCTTCATAATAGATGTATTTATAAGGGGTAGGCTGAGCGGTGACGCCCTCCTCCAGAGGCTCTTGGAGAGCAAGGTTATTGTTGAGAAGCTCTTGGAGGAGCCTGAGGTTAGAAGGCTTCTCCAGAATAATAGGTTTAGATAGGCGATCCCTATGCTGATAAGGAGGATCCTTTTGGAGAATATCTATTCCCACAGGAGATCCGAGATAGTCTTTGGAAGAGGCTTAACAGCCATTGTAGGGCCGAATGGGGCTGGTAAGAGCTCTATCGTAGAGGCTATCCTATTAGCTCTCTTCGATAGAGGGGGGCAGTC
>JAWAXC010000130.1 GCA_038897115.1 Sulfolobales archaeon
ATATCTATGGCACTACTCACACTATTAGTTGCATATATGATTGAGAAGGGGTATAGCCAGGATATAGCTATAGGCTTCGGTGTTGTAATAGCCTCAGCTATAGCCTCGACATCCTCATACTATATAGCCCTTGGAATACCTGGTGGGATTTCATATATATATACATTGTTATTTGGAAACCCATTTCTCTTCCCCCTAAGCTCTGCAGCCTACTACCTAATCCTAGGACTCTCGATCCTCGCTGTGATGATCTCGCTATGGAGGTTCTTCATATACATGGCATTCGATCCCGAGTTCTTCGAGCTAGCGAAAGGTGGGGGTAGGCTCTATAGATGGGTATTATATACATTGATAGCGATCACAGCAATATATATCTCAAGGCTGGTAGGAGCAATACCAGCACATATATTACTCCTAACCCCAGGCATGGCTGTTCAGAGGATGGGAAGCAGCAGCTATATACCGGGGATAGCCCTTGCCACTATATCATCGATATCAGCAGCCATGTTATCTTACTACATAGCAGGGCTTCCCTATGGCCTATCACTCGGCATAACATCTATATCTCTTTACATAGGCATAAGGTTAGGGGTGGCTAGACATGGCTAGAGACAAGGGGGACAAGCTAGGTAGAAGAGCTTTGGATTACTTGTTAGCCATATATATGTTATCACGGGAGAAGGGGTATGCAAGGCTCACCGATATCTCTAGATACATGGGTGTCTCACCACCATCAGCCCATGAGTATATATCGGAGCTCGTTAGAATAGGATATGTGTCTAAAAAAGGAAGGGGCGCCTATAGCCTTACAGAAGCTGGTATAGAGATTCTATCTAGGAGAATACATGCACACGGTGTTTTAGAGGAGATGTTCGTAAGGATCTTTAAAATAAATGTTGAAACAGCATGTTCAATAGCATCAGCAATAGATCTCGAGATCGAGTGGAGAGAGCTTGAAAAAATATGTAGCACACTAGGTCATCCAACCACATGCCCGCATGGGATGAAGCTACCCCATGGAGGAAAGGTGGGGCTTTTAACAGAGGGGGAAATTTGTATAAAAATAGAAAGGGGCTAGTAAATCCTTATTACCAGCGATATAGAGTGGTTATGGAATTTGATCGGCCATTAAAGAGTATCTGATCCGCTGACTATACCTAAGACTAAGATCTAATTATAAACTATGTTTTATTAGGAGGCAGGTTTTTCTGTTACAAGCATTTCGGAAAGATCTATTATCTCAATACCATAGAATTTCGAAATTCTTGATAGATTTGAAAAGCATATAGGGCATAGAACAACAATCTTTTTACCAATGGATGCGAGCTCCTCAGCTCTTAGCTCCCCGATTTTTTTGGAGAGCCTAGGGCTTATAGATTCAAGAGGGCCTCCACAACATCTAGTTCTCCTCCCTGATCTCTGAGGCTCCTTATATGAGACGCCTAGGCCCTCCAAGACCTTTCTCTGATGCTCCACAATACCCATGAACCTCGCTAACAAACATGGATCGTGGATCACTACCTCCTCAACACCTTGCCTCCTAATAAATAGCTCGGGATGGAGGATCTCTAAATAGTGAAGAACCTCTGCGCTAAACCCCTCAATATACTTCGGATAGATCTTAGATAATATATAATATGTATGTGGATCAATGGTTATAATCTTCTTAACACCTTTCTCCCTGAAGATCTTAACGACGTTTCTCGCATGCTCTATAAAGTCCTCCTCTAAGCCTAGCTCATAGAGTAGAGCTCCGCTATATGGTTCCTCTTCATATAGATACCCTATATCTATCCCTTGTCTCTTGATCGCTAGAGCGATGCTCCTAACCATAGATCTATACCTCTCAAGATCGCCAACAGACCCGCTCACAAGCTCGGCTATGTTTATCATCTTAGTAAAAACCCTTCCAAGAGATATCAGGGCGCTTGGCGCACCCTCGATCTTCTCAAGAGTATTTGTCAGCGCAACTATATATGGTATTGACTGATACATGCATGATGTATATATAATTGTAGACCCTCCCCTTGGTATGTTATACCCATCAGCCCATGAGGAACACTGCTTAGGATCTACACCAAGGGGGTTCCCGCTCCTTCTCATATTATCCCTTATCATCGAGATTACATCGCTAAACTTTATAGGCATAGCACTCACCAAACTATATGTGTTAAAAATATAATAACATTTAGGATAGAATTTGATTACGAAATAAATAAAGCTATTTCCCTAGGAGCCTCTTAGGAGTGAGATAATCCCTATATAGGGGATCTTTAGAACGCTTCCACCAACAGATATAACCTTCCCAACAATGTTTTCAAAAGGAACGCCTGGATATCCATATCCAAATGCGTCTGGGATAGGATTGTTATCACCTTTAGTTACGAAATAGGTCTTACCCCCAATGCTTATTATGTTTATAACCCTATGTATTATGTATCTACCGCTCTGGCTCTTATATACTATCACATCACCTAAGCTAATATCTGATGGAGATCTAACTGGTAATATGAAGACAACATCACCTGTACTTAATATGGGCTCCATACTCGAGCCACTCACAACAGCTATATAGCTTTGACCTGAGACGAATGAGGCGATGTTTATAGCTATGAGGATCGCTATAAAAACCCAGATCACTATTGTAGAGACGCTTATCCTCATTCCTCCTCTCTCTCCAGCTCCTCTAAATCTATCTCTATCACCGTACCCCTCCTCTCCTCTTCACCTTCTTCCAGCTTCCTACCCTTACCCCGGCTTTCAATCTCTATCCCAGATCCTCCCGCCTTAATCTTGCTTACAACACCCTTCCAGCTATGGCCGCAGTTAGGACATCTATATGATCCCATTATAGTTATTGTAACCCTCCCCATAGCGTCTGGGAGAGGTGACACAACCTGCCATGTCTTATCGGGTTTAACACCTTCGGCGCCGCAGTTAGGACATCTACTGGGATCTTGAGCCCTACCCCTCCTAGGCATTTTATCCCCTAGATAGCCTAGTTTTAACACGGTATATAGGTTTATAATGATCCGCCTGGTCCAGGTTGCATCATCACTCAGAGCCGATGATCCTCTTCACCATACTGTAGCCCGCCGAGCTGACCTCCCTCCTAGGAGCTATATAACGCCTCAGGAGGCGTGGGGATCGGCGGGCTCCACATAATTATAACTAGCCCAGCTTATAACGGCTAACCCACATTTCAGAGAAGAGATTTTTAGATGCAAAACCTCTCACCCAGTATCACTCTGCTCTAGCATTACAGCTGAAAGCCTTCGCCCTTCTAGCAGGGAAGAGGTAAGATTATATGAGGCCTCTAACACGGCCTAGAATGCTAAAATTGTTGATAATCCTAAGAGATGTTGGATCGTGATCCTTATATTCATCATCAAAATCTACGCATTTATCTTGGATAGCCTATTCTCCTCCTCTAATAAGATTTTTTCCTTCTCCTTTGCAAGTTCCAGTACCCTTCTTGGATTCGGAGATCCGCGGTAATCCTTCTTAGCCAGAATATCGAGGGGGTTTTTAGATGGTAGGTAATCATTTAAGAGGTTTTCCAGTTTTCCCTCCCTTATTGTTGATGCAATCATCTTATGCGCCTCCCTATGTGGGATCATCCTCGATGTTGAGACGATCTCGACGATATCTGCTGTAAGCAGCTCCGGATCCCTTGAAATCTCATCAGCCCTTTCTCTCCGCACCCTTATCCCCTCAATTAAATCACATAGTATTTCTAGGGCGTTAATCAGGTTTTCAAAGATTTTCCAAGCAAGCCTATTCATCTCTTGAAAATCAAGGTTATAGCCGCTGGTGGTAGCCCTATAGATCTCGAGCATTGATGTTAGGAGGCCTATAGATTCGCCTGCCCTTGCCCTGAGTATTTCAAGTGTCACTGGATTTACCTTATGAGGCATTATGCTGCTTGTAGCAGCATGTCTACTCGGTATCTCCACTAGGCTATACTGCTTTGATGAGAATAATATGAGATCGTTTGCGACTCTACTTAAATATGCCGCAAGGCTAGCTGCTATTGAAGCAGCTAATAACAAGAACCCTCTGCTAGAAACCATATATAGTGTATTCCTACTATGTTGCGAAAATCCAAGGGATCTAGCTATCTCCTCCCTATCGATTCCAACGGTTGTTCCGCCTACCGCACCAGCACCTATTGGTGAGAGATCTATTATTGATAGGATCTCTGAGAACATTCTATAGTGATCCTCAAGCTCTTCCTCTATACTTAGAAGATAATGTCCAAATGTTATTGGCTGTGCCTCCCTGGTATGTGTGTATGATGGGAAGAGCTGTGAGTGATATTCAATAGCTTTTCTAACTAGGATCTTCCTCATAGATATGATCTTCTTCATTATCGATAAAACATACCTCTTAGCCTTGAGTCTGAGAACAGCTGCAATATGATCATTCCTACTCCTACCCAGCGAGAACCAGCCTGCTGATGGGCCAAGGCTTTTATAGAGATATATCTCGATCGCCTCGAATATATCCTCAGCCTCTCTATATTCAAGGAGTTTTTCAGGATTCTTTCTAAGATCTTCTAAACTCCTAAGTATTTTCTCCCCCTCTTCCCTAGGTATTAGCTCCCTATCCAACAGGTTTTTTACCCTAGCTATCTCTACCTCTAATACCTCACCAACTATTTTCTCATCATCCTTCATAGAAGATATATACCAGGTGAGACTCTCTCTACCCAGGAGAGGTTCTCTGTAGAGCACCCCTTCTCACCCTGAGCGCTGTGAGAGTATGCATCCCCCAGATCTCTATGAATCCAATAGCCTTTTCCTCAGTAGGGTACCAGCCCTTTTCATAACTCGCTATCTCCTGGCTATAGGCTAAATATGGACTCCTCCTCGAGATAATCGATATAGATCCTTTATATAGTTTCACCTTAACACTACCTGTAACCCATCTATTAGTCTCATTAGCAAAGGCCTCAATAGCTATTCTAACGGGCTCAAACCAGAGACCATTATATACTAGATCGCTCCATATGGGCTCTAACATCTTCTTAACCCTCAGCTCCCTCGGTGTAAGAACGGATTTCTCGAGATCCTCATGGGCCTTTATAAGTATCATAGCTGCTGGAGCCTCATATACCTCCCTCGACTTAAATCCAACAAGTCTATTCTCAAGATGATCTATTCTACCAACGCCATGCATACCCCCTATAGTATTTAGTGTTGAGATAAGCTTTACAGGATCTAATGCCTCCCCATCTATCCCTATGGGAACACCCTCTTTAAACTCGATCTCCAAGATCTGAGGCTTATCCGGGGCATTCTCTGGAGATCTAGTCCATTTAAAGGCTTCTTCGAGCGGGGGTTGCGATGGATCGTCAAGCTCTCCTCCCTCTATACTTCTACCCCATAGGTTATCATCGATGCTATATCTCTTATTCGCTGCAGGAATATCTATACCTCTCTTCCTTAGATACTCAAGCTCCTCGCTTCTCGTCATCCCCCAAGACCTTGCCGGGGTTATAATCTTTATACTCGGGTTGAGAGCCCTTATAGTTAGATCGAATCTAACCTGATCATTCCCCTTAGATGTAGATCCATGGGCTAT
>JAWAXC010000131.1 GCA_038897115.1 Sulfolobales archaeon
CTTCTAGAGATTGTATCTCTGCTATCCTCTTCTCGAAGTAGAAATAGTCTTGCTTAGCCCTAACACCCTTGTACAAGAGCCAAGAACCATCATCAACAACAACGCTTGCCATAACATTGATGCCAAGATCTATTGAGGCGACCCTATCACCTTTTGGAGAGGCTATCTGGATCGATTTCCTCTTACCCCTGACAATATGCCTGGCTTTATTGCCGTTTTTCGTTGTCTCTACACCGACCTCGACTGGTATGTGGGCGTACCACCTATTGACAGCCTCGTCATATATGATCTCTAATCTACCCTGCTTACCATACCACCTGATCTCCCCCACGAAATCGATCTCCATGCCGAGGTCCTTCAGGATCAGCTTCTTCCTCTCAACATCAACCACATATCGATCCTGCCTAATCACTATGATCTTCCTCCTCCCACCCTCCCTATCCTTCCAATACCCAGGCAGGCTGATCTTATTCATAAACGGTGGCAGCCTCCCCTCCTTCATAGCATTTAGCTCTGAGAAGAAGCTTGCCCAGGACTCGTTATTCTTCTGAATAACAGCCTGGGCATTAACACCGAGGATATCCCTATACCTCTCATAGTACCTCCTATATGTCCCCACGAAGTCTACCTGCTTTTTGCTGAAGAACTGCTGCCTCCTCTCATAGTTCACCTCATTATATAGCCTGGCACAGACATCAGCTAGCCACAGCAGCTTCCTATGCTGGTAACCATTTGGCAGTAGACAGACAACATTCATCCTTATATTGGAGAGGTGGGCCTCCGAGATGGTGGGTATTGCAGGGGATAATCGGCCCCCGCCCCTCATCCCAGTAGATTGACCCACAATCCCGGAAGCCCAGAGCATATACCGAAACAAAAACCTAAAAATCTAACCCCGCCTTCAAAGGCGAGGTTTGCCAACTATTTTATATCATGAACCCTATGAACTTTCCCCCTAAGCCTACTCGATATCGCATCAATCTCCTCTTCATTAATATCAATTGGAAACCCTCTGGAAACCCTCATACCAGATATTGCTGATGCTCTTAAAGCAGCGTTGAGTATACTATATCCCATAGCCATGGATCCCACTAGCGATGCTATAAATATATCGCCACATCCTGTAGGATCTCCCCTATCTGTCTCTATATATGGGGGAATATAGTACCACCCACCCCGACCTTCCTCCTCCATCTTAATTTTATATATATTTATATTGTTATTTATATGGATATATCCCCCACGAGATCCAAGTGTATATGCTGTTGCTAAAGCCCTCTCCACAATAGGGCGGATCTTCTTAAGATCCTCTACACCTCCAGTTGCAACATCTAGGATATCATCACTACTCAAGTGTATAGCTGAGACGGTAGGGATTTCATAGATATTTTTTAATATATTGTTTAGACTAATAACAACCCTCCGCCCCTCGATCTCTCTGGAGAGCCCTTGAAGATCTATGGCTATGTTTCCTAAACTAGCTATTCTTCTTATATCCTTTACTTCGACCTCCCTATATACCGGGGATATTAGGATCCATGAGTTTTTAACCAGAGGCTCTAGATCTAGTTTATCAAGCTCTATAGAGCATCCCAAATCTAGAATATCTGAATATCTTCTTCCATTGCCATCATATCTATGTCTAAATACATATATAGATCTGCAGGATCGATCTAAATTTATTAGGCTAATATTCAAGAATTTTTTAAAAACATTTTCAAATATTTTTAGCCTTTCTGGATCTATAGCTGTAATTAATATAGGCTTTAAACCCATCATAGCAAGCGTTATTCCTGCATAATAGGCTGGACCTCCAATTTTTTCATATGTTGAACCTCCGATCTCTATCTTATCTATAGTGAAGCTAGAGATCAAAACCACCTTCATCATCTAGCCTCACCATATCTTAGAAATAATTTGGATATTTACAATTAAAAGCCTCACCACCCCAGAATAAGTACTGATATTATGGAGGCATAGCCCTTCAGGGCGAGGGCTACTGGTTATCAGTAATATGTTATGTGGCTCAACAATTATATTATGGTAACTTTAAATATCTGGGATAGATGGGTGGAAAGGCAGGACACCGAGGATCTGATCAATAGGCTATATCAGAAACTATTCTACCTACCCAGGACAACGCTTCTCAGCTCTGCATATATCGTAGAGGGTCTTATAATATCGTGGCTCAACATAGGATCTTTAAAAGGCTCTCCACTCGTGGTGATCCCAACCTTTATAGGGTTTGCACTATATCTAGCACTAATCTATATAGCCTTTGTAGCTGGTGCTGCTGTTGATAGTATGAAAAAGGCTCTTGGAATAGCTGTCTTTTCCATAGCCCCATATATTGTTGTAGATCTAGTTGCGTCTCATAAGGAGAGATATTTTCTATCGTTTGCCTCCAGCTCTGGGATGATATTCTTAACACACTATATATTTAAGGGGAGGATGATTAAATCGCTATTAATAGCTATGATGTGCAGCATGATCCCCACCTTATCATCGATATTTGGATATAGATCTCTATCCATGTCCCACAATAGCCTGGCTAATCTAGGGGATATAGCTGCTATTGCCATGGTATCCATAGCATCAATAGGATCTTTTGTGGTATTTATAGCAATATTAGAGCTCGGTGGAAGGGCAAGCGGTATGAAGACCTTCGAAGTTGCTAGAGGCTTTCTCAGGGCATGGCTATTTGGGGAGACAGAGATCCTGGAGAACGTGTTTCTAAGAAACTCTGTTAAAAACAGCCTTAAGATCAGGGTTATAAGTATCTATAGAGATGGAGGAAACCCCTTACACATGGTATATCCTAGCATCCATTTCGGCCCATTTAAGAGGGTTGGCTCTTCAGATGCTGTTCATATATTCGATAGATATATTGAATCACTAGGACACAGATCTCTTGTACTACATACCATTGGAAGTCATGAGAGAAACATAGTTAAGAGAAGCTATGTTGAACAAGTAGCTAGCGAGCTTTCAAAGAAACTTGCGGAAGTGAATATTAGTGGCAATAGTTTAAAAGGGCCTATAAGGATCGAAAGCAGGTCTTGGAGGGGTATGGCATTTGGGGATGAGGGGTGTATAGCTCTTCATATATCAAGTATGAATGGATCTGATGATCTTCCAGAGTCTGTAGAGAAAATACTCTATGGAATTGAAAAGGCAAGGGGTGTTATGATAGCTACTGCCGACTCCCATAATAACTATGGAAGGGAGGAGATCGATGAGGAAGCGATAGCTGAGATCGCGGTTAACTCTATAGAAAAGATAAGGAGCCATGGAGGAGATAAAACCCTGGTGGGCTATGGAGAAGCATATGTGGAGAGACCTTGTAAGGGTATGTGTATAGGGAGGGTCAAAGCTATTGTTTTTAGAAATAGTAATGGTGACTTCGCAATGATCTACCTATACGGGAATAATATACATAAAACGGCAAGAAGAATCATAGTGGAAACAGCTATTAAAATGGGTTTCAGAGATGTTGAGGTGATCACACCAGATGATCACAGCTGTGCAGCGGAATCGCTTGGCACAGCATATACAGCTATACATCCATGCCAAGGACTTATAAATGCTATAGTTTCTGCTTTACATATAGCTCTAGAGGATCTCAGGCCAGCTAGGATAGCATGTAGAGAGTATATATGGGGTGATGCACCGTTCATGGGTAGGGTGGTGTGGAATTACTTAAAAGCCCTTGAGGTTCTAGGGCCTCTAACATCAAAGCTATGGGTTGTAACCCTAATAGTTTCAATAGCTGTTACATCAGCTATTGCCTCCCTATTCTGGCTATAAATCTCTATCGTTTTATCTATTAGATGTAAAATTATCTTTTCTCATACTTTCCTAGACTCTTTAAAATACTATCTATTAACATTAATATCTCATCGATTGTGGATCTGCAGGTGAGGATCTTATCTACGCTACATTCTAAACTTAATATAATCCTCTCCCCGGAGTATCTAATATCTATAGCCATTCCCTCGGGTATGTCTATATTATCTGGCTCTAAAGATCTTTTTATTAAAGAGGGATCTATTCCGTGTGTATCTATCTCACAATATATCTTAATACTCAAATACCAATCACACCCACAGCTTCTGGTATATCCTCTATATCATCTACGATCAATAGCCCTGATGGATAAACCTTTAATCCCCTTATACTCTGTGGATCATAGGGCCCTTCGATTGGAAATGCGTATCCCCCGCTAGTCTCGTAAACAGCATATCCCTGATAGTGGGATAGTGAGGTGAGTATCTTGTGCACAGGCCAGACTATGTTAAGGGGTATACTTGGATATGCTGTAAACATTCTACCCTTTACAGAGTATGTTGATACCTTCTTACTCTTATCAAAAATCTCAGATAGATATGCAAGGATCTCCTTTTTAACATAGATACATTTATAGGAGATAGCTGAGATCCCTGGGAGGCCTGTGGATATAAATGCAGCTATCTCGGAAGATCCTGCTTGTAGATGTCCTAAGAGGCATATATACATCTCATAGGGATCTAGGAAGGGGTAGTCCTCTCTATATATGGGCTTAAACCCTACAGATACCAATGAGACCCCCGCTATATCGTTTAAAACCTTGGAGATCTTCTTCAGAGCCTCTTTACCATCTTGAGAGGTTATCTGTGATGCTATCTCTAAAGATTTTTGCGGATTCCCACTAACATTTGGAATATATGGATCTAATGTAGTCTCTAAGATATATGCTAGATTCTCCTCAACACCGTAGCCCATGATCTTTAACCCTTCTTTAATTAAGATAGCATCGGATCCGAACATCTCTCCAAGTCCAGCTATATATCTATCCTCAACCTGTGAGAGAAGGCTTCTTGTAAAGACGCTCATATGACCGGCTACTATAGCGCTTCTAAGCTCTCTAGGCAGTTGATATAGATTGGATATGGCCTCGGCAACTTCATGGGATATGGAGGACGGTGTTTGGACAACGATCCAATCACCGATCTTTGTTAAGCCTTCCCTCCTCCTTATTATAGCCACACCACCACCTATCCTAGGGGGTCTCGAGCCTATTACTAGGGAATAGTCACCTGGATCTGCTTGGTGCAGTAGAATCGCTGGATATATCCCTGCCTCTATGTTATGTGCGCTAAGCATTCTTATAACTGTAGATGCAGCTACAATAGAATCTATATCATGTGATACATATATCTCACAATATCCATCATCTAGAACACGTTTGAAAAACTCCTGGAGAATATTCTTAGCTGTAGTCTCCACGCTAGTCGCCAAAATGGTTAGCTCCCAACCTGTCCTGCTGCCTGCTGTGCAACTATGAGCTTTGCCCTCTCTCTATCATATTCCCAATCTGGTGGTAGCTTTCCAACCCTCTTATAATATTTAACTAGCCTCCTTATCTTAGACTCGATCTCGATCAATCCTCTCTTAGAGTGGAGATCCTTTGGATGC
>JAWAXC010000132.1 GCA_038897115.1 Sulfolobales archaeon
TTTAATCGATACACTAATTATCTATGGAGTAGCAGCTATAGCATCAATACTGATCATATACATCATACACAGGATCAGGAAATATCTATCCACCACATCGGGCTATAGAAGCTAACCTCCTCTTACCATAAAGAGAGGGGGTTTCCAGTTATAAGCTTACGATAGCCATATAGTTGAGTTTAGTGTGGGAAGCAATTAATATACCATGTAGCATAGCAGGGATCTATGTCAGATAGCATCTTTAGCTATCTGTTCTAAGTTTAAATTAATATAGCTAGTCGTGATAAAGATATATGGAGATTGTAGGAGTATGATCAGAGTTGTGGAAGCTATATATGAAAATGGTGTTCTAAAACCTCTTGAAAGGCTTGATCTCAGAGAAGGGCAGCGTATTAGGATTAGGATAGTTGAGAAAGATGTTATTCAGGTTGCTCGTGAGATAAGGAGTCGAGTGAGAGATAGCCTCAAGGGTAAGGATTTAGTTGAGGATCTTATTAGAGAGCGTGGACGTTTTGCCTAGAAGAATCGTTATAGATGCATCACTACTTATAGATCTCTATGCAGCTCCTGACGAGAATCGCGCTTCTATAGCTGAAGAGATAGTTAAATGGATCATGCAGGGCTCTGCAGAAGCCTATGCCCCTAAGCTATTAATAGTCGAGATTGTCGGTGTTTTAACACGCTATCTCCTTGAAGAAGAGCTAGATCTAGCTCTGGATACTCTCCCCTCAATCAAGCTCATACCAGAGGAGACTATATACGAAGAAGCTATTAGAATAGCACGAAAAACCGGGTCTAGAGCTGCAGACGCATATTACATAGCAGTTGCAAGTATAGTCAATGGAGTTCTACTAACGAATGACAGGATACAGGCTCAGAACGCCAAGAAGGCTGCTATAGAAGCATACTACCTGGTAGAGGAAATAGAGATGGTTAAAAGGCTGTTTCTGACTTAGCAATGTATTTAAATGCTTCTAATTGTCTCTAGTTCTATCACGAGATATGCCACTTAATCGAGCCCAAGCATAACAAGGCTTTCTGGGCATGCGTCGAGAAACATTATCCGAACTACAGGGAGGTAGAAGAAGAGCTCTTAGCGTATGAGCTTAAACTAGGTTTACCTGACTCCATGTAAACCTCTCAGAGGCCTTAGATACGCCTTAAGTTCAAGTCAATGACACGGACAACCTTCAAACCCGTGTTTCCATCTGCTTGATCATCTTATCAAACTCATTGGTTTGTCACTAGTTAAATACTTAATAGACGATATGATGAATAGAAAAACAACTGAACTTGTCAAACGGTGGAAAAGAGTAAGCACTCATTCTCATCTATATTCATTTGTGTTAAGGTTTCTGTAGCACTCGGGATATCTGCTATAGTCAACAATACCTCTCTCATCGACTAGCTCCGAAGCCTTGGGCTTATCCCACATGCTGACAACAGACTCGAACTCCTCCTTAGTTAGCAGCTGCAGTAACTTTTCCTAACAACATCGACAGGAACCCTGCGCTCGCCAGAGAGATACCTGGCAGATTAGACTTAGCTGTACCCAATGCCTCGCATACCTTCGTAAATCCAGCTTCTTCCTAACCTTCTCCAGAACCATACGCCCAACAACACCATTGAGCCCAGCAACATTAACCCTATCACATCACTTACTATCAGCTTTGAATCTGGTCATGTTTTCCTGTACCCGCCAAGAAGCGGGAACTATGCAATCCGTTAAAGAGTTTTTATGGAGAAGAAATCAATCCTTGGAGCCGCCAGCGGGATTCTCTACCTATGCTTGCATTGAGTTCAATAAGGGGTGATACGGGGATATGTAGGCTATGAGGTGTCGAAAGATGTTGAGGGTTTCCCGCAGCTGATACTAGAGGGCATAGAGCTATGGATAGAGATACAGCCAGTAAACATAGATATAAGTTACTAGGTATAGGGATAATTGGTTTAGATATGGGAGGTGAGGTTAGGGTAGTAACAGTCCTAATCGTTTTCATAACCCTTTGTCTAGTATTCTCTATATACCTTGCACAGCTATGGTATCCTAGCCTAGTCCTATACTACTATGTGTTAAGTCTCTTCCATCTCTATGAGTACTGGTTTCATATAAAACTATCCATACAAGTACTTAATACGATACTCCCCTTTCTACCCCTGATCCTCTTAATCCGGAAGCTCCTCAGCTTGAGGAAGATAGAGATAGCTAGCAACTATTTATCAATAAGTCTTCGCCGATATCTTGTCCTTTTACTTTCAGTCTCTCTCCTAATATTCTCTCTAGAACCCGCTCTAATGCTTACCCTATTCTCCCCCATTGAGGAGAATATAGGGGCATTCATAGGTAATTTACAGTCTATGTGTGGCAACAACGTTACTTGTATCACTATGGGTGTTACACAGTATGTCGACGCTAGACTTGGGTGGTCATATAATAATCCTATGTCTACTCTGAAAATCGACACTATGCTTTCCCAGACAGATTATTGGCTCTTAAGCGCTCTTCACTTCACCCAGGCACATGTAATTCTATGGCAGGGCTGGGGCTCGTGCGGGGAACATGCAATCGCTACTGCATATCTATTAAATAGACTGGGATATGCTGTCAGGATAGCGCATTTCAGCGATATCGACCATGCCTGGGCTGAGGTATATGTAAATGGTTCATGGTATATCGTAGACCCCTGGTATATAGGAATTGTCTATGAAAAACAGTATCGAGGAAACATCTACTTAACACCAATAGAAGTCCTTTCATCTCTAGAGGACTTTTCAGGCGATCACAAGGTGTTATGCAGATATCTAGATAGTGATATAGAGATAGACTGCACTGACGAATACGGCTACTAAGCTAGTCACCTGCTCTATATCTACTTCTAAATTCTGCTAGAAAGCTATGAAATTGTTGTGAAAAGCCATAGATTTAAATTCTAGATCGCTGTGAAACCGCTACCAGAATAAAATAAAGATAATTAGGGATATAGCCAATAGAGAGGACAAAGCTCGTACTTTCTAACCACCATGTAAGAGGTCTAACAGCTCAGAGTACTTGCAATAAAGATAATAGTGGAAAGAACCTATTCACAGTCGGTGCGGCCAGCACTATGATGTGCACAGCTTGAGAAGGCTAGACAGCTCCCATATTCTATAATAAATTATACATTGCTACAGTATGGAGGCCTCTGGCTGCGGTTTAGAGGCAGTAATTCCTAGCATCGGTACAAGGTATCTTAGTGGCATAGGATGCTCTTATTTCCCACACGATCTGCCTCATCGAAAAATAATAGCTAATCCGAGCAATTTTCTCGGCTACAAATAAATTCTAAAGAAGATGTTTAAGAGCGGTATAGTGGGTTTGATGGTTTCTTAGCAGTTGGGCATCCATCTAGTTATGTATCCTTCTGCTTGCTGTATATAGTTATACAGCTCTAGAAATCTATCAAACATCTCTCTTGGTTCCTTTATTGGGCTTAATTCTTTCAGAGTGTTTGCTATTCTATCTTTCTCGGCGTAGTGGTGTTTTATATCCTTTATTATATTGTTATAGGTATCTATAAGCATGTTTATTGTTGGACTCATGACCTCACTGGTTGAATTCAGTTCCTGAATAGAGTTGAGATTATACTCTTTTGTGATTCTCTCTATACGTTCAACAAGGTACTTGCCTATACTGTTTGTTAGTTCTTTCAGATAGGATAATCTAAGCATTATTGAGAATGTAATAGTGAATAGCCTGTGCCTTTCCACACACTCTATCATCATACCCGCCTCCTTGTTTAATAACACAGCAAGCCTTCTCGCAAATTCTTCCATTTCTCTTACCTTTCTCGATTTATCCTCTCTATCCAATCCTCCCCCTGGTTATAGATTCATATATTTAAGATTTAAATCAACGGTTGATGTAAATGATTGCCTTATATTATCTGACTTCTTTCTTACATATGCCTCTGCTCTTCATTTATTGGGGTGTAAATGTGATGGTAGGTAATGCGTGGGAATAGCGATGAATTTTGGTAATATATATATCTAGGCTGTTTAATGAGGAAAGACCCATACGTATTGTGATCTTTCTTCTTGAGGAGATAGATTATATTGGCAAGGACGCTTTGAGGAATATGTTGCTCGGAGAGGGAGAGGTTCAAGATTTACCAGCTAAAAAGATATAACGGTTCTGAAAAATATTTGCATATGAAAATGCAGATCTGCTGATATTTTTCTAGAAGATCGAAACATAGAGGTTAACCATAGTATCAATGTGCCCTTTATGTTTCATAGTATCGCGGGCTCCATGAAGTGTGGCTGCAACATGGCTCGAAATACAAATCTACATCAGCTAAAGATCCTTATATCTAAGCATTATCCTTACTGCTTCCATAGCTACACCCCTGGTTACACCTCTGAGCATAATGTTTTTTTAACTGGGGGGTAACCACAGGCAGGTGTAACCTATTCCTTCTATGTGGATTGTGAGGAGGATCAAGGGGAATTACTATCTCTATCACAGGAATAGATACGTTGGGAGGGTAGATGAGATCGTGAGGGTCTATAAGATGGTGCGGCGGCCGGGATTTGAACCCGGGATTTCCGGCTCGGAAGGCCGGCGTCCTAGACCAGGCTAGACGACCGCCGCCAAATATGTTTCTATCGTAGGTAGATTTAAGTCTTATAGCTATGGGCCTTACTTTTGCGGGGCGTTGGTGCTTTAGACGGTAAGGCCATTCATTGTAGGGATTGTTTCTTATGGAGATCTATATTAAAGTTTCATTAATTAAATATAATGTGGCTTGGTATATATCTATGAGGCTGTGTATGAGGGTTGCTATAGTTGGTGGTGGGTTTGTGGGTCTTTTCACGGCTTATTATCTGTTGAAAAGGGATGTGGAGGTGGTTATATATGATGTGGAGCCTAGGGGTGGGAGGGCTTCTGAGAATAATGCTGGGCTTATAACTCCTTCTTTCTCGGCTACGCCTAGGATATCGTTGTTCACGCTTGTAAGGGCTGTTCTGGGTATGGGTGGTTTTATAAGGGTATCTCTCTCGGAGGTTCTTCGTAGGCCTGGGTGG
>JAWAXC010000133.1 GCA_038897115.1 Sulfolobales archaeon
ACATATAATAGAAAGCAGGGTTGAGGAGATCTTTAATAGCGCTGATAAGCATATAATAGAGATGTTGTCGAGAGGAGATATAGATCCCTATACAGCTTCTCTACAGATACTGAGCAAGGTTTTCGGTGAGAGAAGGTGAGGATCTATAATGAGATCTTAGGGGAATATGTTGAGATCGTGAGATGGCCTGTTGAGAGAATAGTATCTATGAGCTCTGGCCTTACAGAGACGCTATATATGATGGGGCTAGGAGATCTTGTAGTTGGAACAGATGCTTTCTCAAATAAACCTCCAGAGGCTAGGAAAAAGCCTAAGGTAGGGAGCTATACACATGTTAATATAGATATGATAAGAGAGCTGAGACCCGATATAGTTGTTACAATAACAGGTGTTCAAAGAGGTATAATCGAGACGTTGAGGAAGGAGAGGATCGCTGTATACCCCTTATCAATGCCAACAGATGTGGCTGGAATTATATCAAATACATCTATCCTAGGCTATATAACCGGCTACATAGAAAACGCTAGAGAGCTATCTGCAAAGCTCATAGGAAAACTTGGGGAGCTGGTCCCTAGAGATCGAGGTAGGGCTAAGAATATACTAGCTGTCCTCGACTTCGGCCCTAGAGGAGGCCTATGGTCCCCTGGCGGTGCTAGCCATATAAGCGATGCTATCTACCTAGTAGGGGGTATATGTGCTACCGAGAAAGAACCCGTATCCTATGTTGAGACAAAAACGATCCTTGAGAAATTAAACAGTGTAGATCTTGTTATCTACGAGAATGCTAGCTATATAACATCGGAGCATCCCATAGGATATAGATCACTTGTGGAAATGCTAGAAAAGAGAGGGGTTAGATATAGTAAGTTAGAGGTATTTCACGAGGAAACCCTAGCACATACAGGCCCATCATTTATACTAGATTCTATGGCCAAGCTCAAAAGTATAATAGAAGGTTTGTGAACCAGCTCAACCAGAATCTCCTTGATTGAAATTATTATAAGCCTGTATTCTTTCAATTTAAAAGAAGATCTTCAACCTAGATCTTCAATGATCAAAAATGTCTTATAATTGTTGCAAAGAAGAATACATAGCGGTTATACCTAATCAGCCTTCTACCCTTTGTTTTCTGTAGAAGAAAGAGTAGGATCGAATAACTATATCTGTGTTCTCAAATATAGCCCATAGCTGGGTTATGAAGAGAGCTGAGAAGAGGGGTGATAGTTGTACCATGTAGAAGCTATATTGTGAGTGGTTACCAAGTATCCAGAGTATAACATATCCTAGCCACGTCATATATGTTGAAACTGTTAGCATAGACATGCATCGAAAGAGCCCTGCAGTTGGTAGTAGGGCAGCGGATAATGCTATAGAACCCAGATATACATATATATTCCCTCTCGCAACAGTATCGGGAGACACTGTTAGATAGAATGGGTTATCCCCATATAGCCACATCCAGGGGGCTGATATAGGTGGTCCTTCACCGGGAGCTGTTTTTGTCTTTAAATGCCAGCTTATAGCTCCAACTATGCTCTGGTCATACCATGTTTTTAGCCCGAAGAGCTGTATTATTGGTAGATTCAATGCTATGAAGATAGCTCCTGGTATCAGTATTAGATCCCTATAGATCTTCCCAATGCTTCGGCCATTAATTATAGAGATAATTAGTAGAGGTAGTGCTGTGAAAACCCCGCTCATCTTAGTGGAGATCGCTAGGCCTAAGAATATGCCGGAGAGTGTCCATGAATTTCTGATAGCAGCATATATAGAGAGGGCTGTGAAGAGGGATAGGTAGATGTCAAGCATGGCAACACCAGCCATATTTCTTATAAGGGGGTCTGATGCAGCAAGTATGGAGGCTAAAATAGCATATATATCCCTCTTAGTTGCTTCCCTCACCATTAACCCTACAGCTATGCATAGAATACCACCAGAGATCATTCCAGGTATTCTCCAGCCAACAGGGTTATCGCCTATAGAGGCCATGGAGAGGATGAGAATATATTTTCCAAGGGGTGGGTGCTCCATGTTGTAATAGTTATTGATGTTCTCGGCATCTCCGTATTCATATCCGGGCTTAACCTCTATAACGCCCTGGAGTTTCTCGATCTCTGAGAAGACGCTCCAGGAAGAGGCCCTCACATATATAGCCCATGCCTTCTCTATCCTCTTAACACTCTCAACACCCTTTATAGATAGGATCTGGTTTGCCATGATATTTAGATCATATTGCCTATCTATAAACACAGTGGCCATAGGCTCGGAGGTTCTGGGTTGAATGCCTAGCCTTAGCATGAGGTTTCGAGCCGAGTCTACATACCATATTTCATCCGAGATGTAGGAGTTATAATATGGTAGGGAGGTATAATATGTATCTACAGCTAGTATAAAGCCTATGAACACTATTATAAAAGCTATGGCCAGCCTAATGCCAGCCCTATCTAGTATGGCTGACCATACCCCTATTTATTTGGGAGCCTAACCCTATTTACCTTTCTAGAACTCCAACTATATCTCCTGATCCTCTTAGACCTTCCAAAGCCGCATGCTGCGCAGTACTTCTTAGAAACATTATATGCAACTCTACCACACCTTCTACACTTTATATGTGTAACACCCTTAGATCTTTTACCCATCGACGGTGTTCCTTTAACCATATCTGATCACCCTGCTCTCTATTTAACCTCGGCCGGCGAGATCAACACTACATTCTCTCCCCTTATAACTATTGTCCCTAGCTTTCTAGTAGTTCCATCGGATCTTATTTCCTCTGCATTATCGAGAACAATGTTTAAATATATATCAAAGCTTCTAAGCCTTCCCCTAACATCTCTATCCCCTCTTAACCTCACAAGAACAATCTGCCCTATTGCATCGCTGAGTATCTTATGGGCTGTCTCAGCCACAGTTTCACCACCGCTTCACATAGGATAATGAGACTGGGGATATATAAAGATATATGATATGCGGCCCACTAGATCACTAAGTTCTATAGCCACTAGACAAAAACTAATCTTATAAAAAATATTTTTAAAAGCTAAAAAACCATGTTATCTAATAATATATAAGGAAACATCTATGGGTGTTATGATAAGGGTAGTTGGAGGTGCACATAAGGTTCGCAAGATCCTTGAGGAATATGTTAAGAAGGTGAAGGAGTATAATAAGCAAATAAGACACACAGGGTTTTACCTAGAGCCAGTTAAAATGGTTCCAAGAAGAGATCCTTTCGGCGATGGAAGGCTCATAAAATATGATTATTACTACGGCAGATATTGGTATATATACATTAGTGGGAAGGAAAGGGGAAGATATCTCTATCTAGGCACAACAAAGCCCATTGAAACACTTCCAGACCCGCCTAAAAACCCCCTAGAAGGGGTTAAAATTATATATGACGAAGAAGATATATTAATACCTGAGGAGCAGTTTGAAAAAGTAAAGGATCTATTCAAAGGATATCCAAAGCTTAGAGAAACCTGGTGGTAATATAGAACACCCCGCCGCTCAGGGATATGGTTTGTAACCTCCATCTCTCATAGCTATTATCTAGGGTTTAGTTGCCGCATCCATCGATACTTCATCATCCAGCTATAGTACTGACACTAAGCTTATGAGCATTAGCCATCCCCGTCCTGAAGGGCGGGCTTTCAGTTGTAATTATTCGTCATCTATCGCCTAGATGATAGAAATCAGAGCAATTGTTAGAATTACGAGAAGTGTTATAGCAAGTGCCATGGTTATTATAATTGGTATTAATACAGATCTTGTGTTCTTCCCCCTACCTCTTAATATAATTGGTATAGGTCCTACTAGTATAAAGCCTATAGATTCTCCTAATATCTTCCTATCCTCCCTTCCTTCCTCACCTTTAATTGATCTATTATGAAACATTAGATAAAGGATACCCAGAGATATCAAGATAACGCCAACTATAAAGGCGATCATCGCTAGAAACACCTGTGAGAGAACCATATGCCCCCTACAGAGTAATAGCACATAGGCTATTATTTTATTACATCTGAAACCCTGCTCCTTCAAGGTGGGTATGATGAATAAGGTTTATAAGTATACATCTACAAAGGTAGATACATGTTAAAACCACACCTCCAAGATCTGTGATGTGAGAAGATAAAGAGTCTGAGACCGGGCATGGGACTAAACTAGGGGTCCTAGTTTCATTGGGCTTTAGATCCTCTGCCCCATTACCCCTTGTCTAGCCTTCCCACCCGCCTTCGAGAGCCAATCTCCCTCTGGCAAATGGGGGCTTCATATGAGCCCCTCCTCCCTCTCACAACTACTCATCAAGATCATAGTAGCACTCTCAACATCTATCTATAATAGATAAAGCTTTAAAGCCTCATCATATTCAAGGATGTTATTAACAAACATGAAAATAAAAACAGCAACCGTAGGCATAAGCCCAGGAGATGCCCCGAAACTCCTAGCTTTAAAGAGTTCTCACCCTCTAAGGCGGGGAGAAGGCCGGTTCTAAACCCTAAGAGATCTTAGCTATGTCACGAGGCTGGTAGATCCTCTGAGCCCCTATCTTAAAAATGAAGGTTTTTGGTTGTAAGAGGTCTAGTAGCTGTTGTATTAACCATAAGACCAGGTAATACCTGCTATAGAGTGGTCTGAGAGAATATCAAGCATGGATTGCGGCGGTAATATTTAGTGGAGCTTGGATATATATTTATGGGGAGCACATGGGTAGCGAGGCTAAGCCTGTTAAGAGGATTAGGAGTATTGATGAGCTGGATGTCTCGCCAAGTATAATAGCTAAGCTGAAGGACTCTGGCTACACTACACTAGAATCTCTTGTAACTGCTAGTGCCCAAGATCTTAGTGTAACGCTTGGAATACCTCTTCCAACAGCTATGAAGATTATAAACGCTGCACGGGAAGCCCTTGACATTAGGTTTAAGACTGCGAAGGAGGTTAAGATG
>JAWAXC010000134.1 GCA_038897115.1 Sulfolobales archaeon
AGGTTCTCCCTCACAGTTTTTCCTGTTACTGTTAGAGCCTCTCCGTGGATCAACCCTGCGTCTAGGAGCTTCTTCATAATAAGCGGTACTCCCCCAACCTCATCTAGATCTGCCATTGTATATTCGCCTCCAGGCCTTAGGCTCGCGATTAGAGGAACCTTCCTGGAGATCCTATCGAAATCATCTAGCTCAAGCTTAACACCAGCTTCATATGCTATAGCAAGTAGATGTAGAACAGCATTTGTCGATCCGCCTGTAGCCATTAGAACCGCTATTGCGTTCTCAAACGCCTCATAGGTTAGTATATCCCTTGGCTTTATACCAAGCTCGATCAGCCTCATCAGGGCGACACCGCTCTCCCTAGCATACCAGATCCTCTTTGAAGATGTTGCTGGTGGTGAAGCGCTTCCCGGGAGTGACATTCCGAGTGCCTCTGCAATAGATGCCATAGTGTTTGCTGTGAACATACCTGCACATGTTCCATATGTTGGGTGGGCTACCTTCTCAAGCTCGATCAGATCTTCCTCAGAGATCTTCCCCCTCAGATAGGCTCCAACAGCCTCATGAACATCCTCTATAGTTACCTTCCTCCCTCTATAGATCCCTGGCTCTGCGCTCCCACCATAGAGATATATAGAGGGGCGGTTGATCCTAGCCATAGCCATTAGAGTCCCTGGCTCGGTCTTATCACACCCAGCAATCCCCACCAACCCGTCGAAGGCGTGAGCATTGAACTGGGCCTCGATCATATCTGCTATGAGATCCCTGCTAACAAGGCTATATCTCATACCCTCAGACCCCATGCCAATATTATCGTTAACCACCATCACAGGAAATGCAAGGGGGGTTCCACCGCCCATTTTAACACCCTCCTTAACAAAGGCGGATAGAGTCATAGTATGTATATTACACGGCCCAGCCTCGCTCCAAGCTACAGATATCGCTATTAAAGGCTTCCCAATATCGAGATCCGTAAGACCTATAGACCTTAGGAAAGCCCTGTGGGGAGCGTTGAGCACACCATGATACCTCCCCCTACTAGGAAGATCCTCTCCATAAGATCTTCTCTGAATGCTCAAGCCCACAAACCTCAAACCAATATCAACCTAACAAAATTATATACCCTATTCCAGCTTATCCCAATATAATACTAAAGCATTTATCTTCTTATAGATCTTTCAACAAATATTCGATGACCATATCACTAAGATAGGGTTAACACGCGGCAGAGGATCTTCAGCTCTACCTAGATCCATGGAAAGAGCTATAGCTAAGAGCATATTCCTTCAAGGTGAGAACAATATCTACATCTGAAAAACCATCCTAAAGGGCTGGGGAGAAGGTTAGAGATACCTAATCCACTATAATTGTGTTTATAGCTAAGGTTGTTGGGGCAATATATGTAAACAATGTGTTTAAGCTATTGAATAAGATTGAGTTGAAAGAAGGAGGAAAGTGAAAATAATCATTCTTATCGAGGGGAATTTATACGATCTCATCGAGATTCTTGCGCTAGAAGCTAAAGAAGACCTAAATAGAAACATAGACGAGTTACAACTGAAAGCCTCGCTCTTTAGGGCGGGGATGTTGTTAATGCTTATAATTTTTGATGCAAGTACTATAGCTAGATGATGACGCGGTTAAGCATGGCAACCAGGCCCCCGGATGATCATGGATGGGGGCTAACAGCCATATCCCCGAGTCCCCGGGAGGGGATAGGGGTAATTGGCCGGAGACCCGGCCTAGGGCTGAACCGAGCAATAGCTCGGGATGTAGCCCAAACCTCCCCGCTCGACTGTTATCATAAAGAGTATATTAAAGCATGATCAGCGCATCGCTATTAATAAATAATGAGCATATAGCTACTTATGCAAGGAATCTTAGCCTGAGAACCATATTAGTGAGAGCATTAAGCGAAGGAGAAGTTCTAGAGGAACTAGCTGATGACAAGAATCCTTGAAGCATTTACTTAGATATAGCTTCATTTGAAAGGGTATAGGGTTTGGAAAGCTTGGGGTAAAGTTTTGAATAATTGGAAAAACCAACTAGATATAGGGATCCGCGATCTGTAAAGCCTCGAAGCCTCAACTAGATGCAGACCTAAGAAAGAGTAAGGAGAAGCCCGGCTTAATATATGGATAATTGTAATGTAAAGTTTTAAGGATATAGGCTTGGAATGTTAATATATAGTAGAGATGAGGATCCCTCTACTAGCTGATTCGATGATGATCTTTCGGTCGCCCTGATTATGTCTTCTCGCTTGAATTCTAATGCTATTACGATATTATGAGCTAGAATAGCTGTACTGGGTGAGAGTAGTAGGGGTTGAATCTTCATTGCGGTTTATCATGTTCTATATCTCCGCTCGCCCTTATACCCCCTATCCTCTCTACGTAGCCTACGGAAGCCTATCTCCCCTCGGGGATGTGGAGAGCTTTCTCGGCGGCCTCCTCCCCTCGCATTGCTCATAGGGATCATAGTATTGCCCTCTAGCTAAACACAACTGGCTATAAAGCTTATAAGCATTGGGTTATGAAGGGATCTTTAATAAACACATGGCATCAACATATCTAATAGTACTAAGGGCTAAACACAATTAATATCAACAGCTATAAACCTATATGAAATCAACAACAACTTGAGGTTAGAGGGAGGATTCATTGTATTGGTGTTTATTGGGTGAGCTGAAACATCTTTGATTGTCTTTGGGAGTTTTTATGGGTTTGCTGTTAATACTCTTCAAGGCTATTAGGTAGGCTGATACACAGTATAAGCTCTGAAGGTTATAGGTTTAACGATGACCCTCGCGAGGGTGGCTGAACCGCCGTAGCCCGCCCCGAGCTGTGCCGTAATGAACCCGAGGGTGGTCATAAAAGACCGCTCTCGGGTGAACGGTTAGGTAATGGGATATCTTTTGGAAGCTATGCTATGAGTTTATTTCTCTTTATCTCAACTGTTAGGGTATTTGCATTTATATATGAGATATGTTGGTTATTAGATTAGAGAGTATGGGGGTGAGGCGGATCGTGGGGGAGAGGAATATAGTTGTTGAGCAGCTAAACCAAACACCTGTGGAGAAGCTTGAGGTGGAGCTTGTTGAGAGAAAAGGCGTTGGGCATCCTGACTATATAGCGGATTCTGCTTCTGAGGTTTCAAGTATAGCTCTGTCCCAGTTCTATAGAAAGGAGTTTGGATATATACTCCATCATAATCTAGATAAAACCCTCGTGGTTGGGGGTCAGGCAAGCCCTAGGTTTGGGGGTGGCGAGGTTATCCAGCCCATATATATAATAGTTTCTGGGAGGGCCACAACAACTGTTTTCAAGGGTGGCGAGGTTATAAGGGTTCCTATCGGGCCTCTTATTATAGGTGCTGTTAAGGATTGGATTAGGAGAAACTTCAGATTCCTAGATCCTGAGAGGCATGTGGTTATAGACTATAGAATTGGGCAGGGCAGCGCAGATCTTGCCGGGCTCTACGAGCTTGGCAAGGAGAAGGCTCCGCTGGCTAATGATACCAGCTTCGGTGTTGGCTTCGCACCTCTAACAGACCTGGAGAGGGTTGTGCTGGAGATTGAGAGAATGCTCAATTCCAGGGACTTCAAATCGAGATACCCAGAGGTTGGGGAGGATGTGAAGGTTATGGGGCTTAGGATCGGGAGGAATGTTAAGATTACCGTGGCAGCATCTATGATCTCCCATCTAGTAAGTGATCTAGACCACTACCTCTCTGTTAAAGAGGAGGTTAGAAACAAAATAGCAGATCTCATCGCTAGGCTAGCTAGATTCGATAATGTAGAGGTGTATATAAATACAGCTGATAGACCTGAGAAGGGGCTTGTATATCTAACAGTAACTGGAACATCTGCTGAGCATGGGGATGATGGAATGACTGGAAGGGGTAACAGGGCTAATGGGTTGATAACCCCTATGAGGCCTATGAGCCTCGAGGCAACTGCTGGTAAGAACCCTGTATCCCATGTGGGGAAGATCTATAATGCATTGGCCACTATAATAGCTAATGATATATATAGAAGGGTTAACGGGATAGTAGAGGTATATGTAAGTCTTCTAAGCCAGATTGGGAGGCCAATAGATATGCCCTTAGTAGCATCTGTGAAGGTGATCCCTGAGAAAACCCTTACCCAGGATATGAGGAATGAGATAGCTAGGATAGTTGAGGAGCATCTAGATAATATAACTAGGTTAAGGGATGACTTCCTAGCTGGAAAGATAATGCTTTTCTAGATATAACTATAGATAGAATAATTTTATTGTGTTTCGCCGCTGGCCTTAACATCCTCTACACTTTTAAAGATCTCCTCCTCAGATCCCTTTGAGGGCGATGATCTCGCCCTGAGCTTCTTCGCGAGTGCGAAGATCTCCTCTATATCCCTTATATATGCCCCCCACCTCTCAGGATCATCCTGGATCTTTCTATATATCCTTAGCAACTTAGGCATCTTCCTAAAGCTTATATCATAGAGCTTTCTATAGTCTGTATCGCTCCACCTCTTCTTACCAGCCAGGCCCTTCAGGGTCTTCGAGATCTCATCTATCCTGAGTGCCTCTAGCTGTAGCCTTATAACGAGGGCCTCGGGATCCTCTTCACCACCGTTTCTAAGCTTCTCCACATACTCCTCGAGAGCCTCTCTATTAGATAGAACATACCACCTCTGCCCACTCGTATGAAGGGTGGTTTTGATCAGGCCATACTCCTTCTCAAGGATCCTGAGCAGGGGGGATGGGTTATAGCTATACCCCATCATACCTAGCTCCTCAACAACAGATCTATAGTCAAAATCCCCGGGGAGGGGTGTAACAGC
>JAWAXC010000135.1 GCA_038897115.1 Sulfolobales archaeon
GCTATATGAGTATAGATCCTCTAGGAAGCCGAGGCCGGAGGCTGATAAGAAGTATCTCGCAGACTGGAACTCACTAGCTATAAAGGCCTTTTCAAAGCTATATCTAGCAACATGGTGGGAGGGCTATCTAGATGCTGCGAGGAGGGCCTCAGACTATATATGGGATAGGATGTGGCTTGGGGATAGGGTTGCCCATGTATACTATGGCGACTCCCCGAGTAGCTGGGGCTATCTAAGGGATTCAGCGTTGTATGGAGACTCATGTATAGATCTATACATGGCTAGCCATGATGAGAAATACCTTGAGAGAGCCCTCGAGATCTCTAGATCTATTGAGAGGGTCTTCATAGTGGGAGGATCTCTTGTGGAGAACCCAGAAGCACCTGGATCCCCCACCGCTAGGGTTTCAACATTTATAGATGATGCTATCCCGAGCGGTGCATCCTCGGCTGCAAACCTATATGCAAGGCTATATCTCTTCACAGGAGATGCTAGGTATAGGGAGAAGGCTATGGAGATCTATAGACTGGCGTCTAAATATATAGAGGCTGTGCCACAGCAGCACATAGCCCTCCTAACAAGTATAGACATGCTTGAAGAACCCTCATACCAGATCGTGATAACCACCAGAAACCCAGAGGATATGGCTGCGAGGGAGTTTCTGAAGAACCTATGGAAGAGATACTGGGTAGGCATAACATCTATGAGCACCCAGAGCCCAAGAAGCGATGCTCTGAAAGAGCTCTACAAAGGCAAGGCATGGCTTGACAGAGCTACATTCTATATATGCTATGGAACAGCATGCTCACTCCCAACCCAGGACTATGGTGAGGCCCTCAGAGCCCTAGACGATCTTAGATCCCAGTTGAGAGGCTCAGGAGTCGCTAGCCACTCCAGGATTCTCTAATCCTTTCCAAACCCTCTAGCTAGATCTTAGATTGTCTAGTCCCTACCGTGTTTCCTAGTATTATTCCTATAAATCCTGCTAGCTTCACTATATCCCCTAACATGGCTATGGCTGGTTGGCTATATAGGTAGAGTGGGAGTCCTGCTAGATATACTATAGATCCTATGTAGATCGATAGCCCCCATAGCCTAGAGATCCTAGTTGCCCTTAGCATAACAGCAACCCCTGCTATGGGCTCCACTAAATAGCCAAGGAGGAGTAGCCATGCTCCTCTGAAATCTCCAAGGCTGAGGAGTATGAGGCCTGTGAAGACTATGGCTAGCCCAGGTGGTACGGGGTATTTTATGAGCCATGCCCTCTCGATCCCTGATTCGGCATATGCTATATATGCTCCGATGGCTAGTGCTAAGAGGATCCAGAGGATATATATGGATACCTGAGATGCTATAGCCTCAACCCTGTTGATCGCTAGGTAGATAAGCTCAGCTAGAATTAGGGTTGCTGCTACAGCACTTATATAGCAGCCCAGCATAAATAGATCTATCTCCATTCTAAGCCTAGCAAGGCTCGGGATCAGCAGTCCCCATAGATATTATCCTTTAGAACATCAAATACATAGATCTCGCATCATCGAGTTCCAACTATATAAATATCTCTACAACATAGAGATGTGAGAGAAGATATAATCCTAGAGACACAACATAGATTAGGATGAGAGGATCATCATAGACCATTGAGGAGACCTGATCGCCTTATCCGAGGTTATAAGACTACCTCCAACATCTCACAAGGGATTCGAGGCGCCTCTGAAAATCATCTTTCGTAATTGCGATTAATATCTAATGATTAGATGCTATTAAGGGATATCTCGATCTATGTAGAGATCCTGCTTAAATTCAGCTCAATAGGTGGGGCCCAGAGCCAAGCTAGACAATGATGTTGGGAGCAATAGCTTAGTCCCAAGGCTAAGAGGCCTAGATTATATGTGTGAGCCTGTGTGGGGCGTCATGGCATGGGAAGAGCCTATGTAGAGGGATGTTCTAGGGTATATTGCTGGATATACCCATCGATGTACTACTCGATGGATTTGTGTATGTGATGGATGGAAAGCATATTCCTTTACATTTCATTGATACATAGCTTCCATATCCTGCTTCAGCATGCTCTAGGCTGGGAGCCCTAGAGGGATATATGTGGATAGGCCTAATTCGAAATATGTTGAAAGCTGAAAGTGGGGAAGAGGTGGATATCTAAATATTATATTCTATGGCTCAGCGATCCATATCAGGGGCTGTGATGGCTGGCATTGTCCTAAGCTCCATAGAGGGATCCGGGGCTATTGATATATCTAAGGCTGGGTTTTTATGAGATATCTAGAAATTCTTCTATGGATCGACTATGAAGTCATATTCTCAAAAAGCATGTTAGTATCTATCTTGGGGATAAAAAGGGGGCTTTTGAGCTGTGTTATATCTGATCTCGTTATTCTGGAGGTGGAATAGATCTCTTCAATAGATCTACATGCTCATCTGTTAATAAAGCTTCTCTGTAGGGGGCTAGAGAGGCTTTGCCCTCTGGGAATCTCACTCTGCTGAAGATGAATTTCTTGTTCTGAAGATCAGCTGTGAAAACTCTTACCTCGCTTAAACCCTCTAGCCAGGTTCTCAGCTCGTTATCTGCTAGCACTGTTGATAGCTGTTTACTGGCTAGCCATTCCCTCACATGTATAGCTAGGGCCCTCTTATAGCCAGCTCTAGCTAGTGCTCTCAGAGTATTTATGAAGGCCTCATTAACGATGCTGAGCTTCTGCTCCCCTCCGAAGGATATATATACTGCGTCGAAATCCCTGCTAACGATTTCCCTAGCTATTCTCTCTAGATGGGAAGGCTCGTAGATATATACACCGCCAAACCCATCTCTATAGCCAGTTACGTAGGTGAATGATGTTAGCGCAGCAACAGCCATTGCTGAGCATATCCTATCTGGATATGTTATCACAGCCACTTTCTTGAAGCCGTCAAATAGATGTTCTCCCACAAGTCTACCTGTCAATGCTCTTAGATAGAGCTCCTGATCTAAGGGTAGTAGAGATGCTACTTGGTTGGACAAACCAGCCACCACAATATCTGGTGGAGAGGAGGTTTATAGATATTTAATTATTCAACCTACTAGCTAAGCCAACAACCCCTACTCTCCCATCGCACAACACATCGACTAACTACCTCCCTAGCCCTATATAGAGATCAGAAACCTAATATATGACAACTGCCTACCACCAACAGCTCCACTTCTCCCTACCGCTTTGCTCTATTTAGCAGTAAGCTTCACCTCGTATGGAAAGAGATAACAGAATAGAAAACAATAATCCAAAGCCTCTACCCACAGTCTAACAAGTAAATCTAGGGAACTAGGCTCACCAAGATCTATTAGCCTTATAACCTATAGATTTTTAAAATTATAGCCCCCTTCAAATACTATTCAGGTCCAGAGCATCGAAAGAGATGCTGAACAATAACATAGTCTAAAAGGGATAGTCCTAACAAGTTTGAACAGTATGAAACCCTTAAAGGCGATATAGAAGGGGTCTGAAAATCCTTAATTAGATGCATAGCATAAGCACTAGAGGATTGTATATGCCTAGCATTGTCTATGGTAGTATTCCTAGCCTTGTTATCATTGCTAGTGCTATCTGTGTTATGAGAGTTGCTACAACGGATCCAGCCAGTATTATCGATATCTTTGCAATAAAATCGATCCTCTTATCAAGGGCCTCAATCCTCTTATCCAACGCGTCTATTCTTTTATCTAAAGCATCGATTCTCTTATCTAATCCATCTATTCTTTTATCCAGATCCTCGATCCTCTTACTAAGACTATTATTCGCATCATCTATTCTTTTACTTAGATCCTCGATTCTCTTGCTAAGGCTATTATATATATCGTCTATCCTTTTATTAAGGTTGTTGTTTATCTCATCTATTCTTTTACTTAGATCCTCGATTCTCTTGGTAAGACTGTTGTTTATATCCTCTATTCTTTTTGTCATCTGCTCTAGAGATCCCTCTACCTTTGCAACTCTCTCAGCTAGAGAGGCTACCTTAGAATCTAAACCCTTAATCTCCATTCTAAGCGATTCAACCTTCTTATCAACATCAACCCTAAGATCCTTGATATCTTTTTCAAAAGAGCTCTCAAGAGATCCTATCCTTGCATCTATATCCCTCCTCAGATCATCTATATCCTTTCTAGTAGCTACATCCCTTAGAACAGCACTTATAATAGCTAGCCTCGCATCTGAATCTGTGAGGATCGCTGCTGCAAGCCTCCTCCTAACAGAAGGATCACTCTCAACAGCAGAAATAAAATCCTCAATAGAGCTCAGATAGTCTCCCTCCTGATGGTTTTAGGTGTTCCGGGTTATTATTTCTGACCTCCTCCGCTTTCAATTCTATAGTAGATCACCATGGTTTCTCGCATGGTTTAGCCCTGGGCCGGGTCTCCAGCAATTACCCCTATTCCCTCTCGGGGACTCGGGGATATGGTTGCTAGCCCCCATCTATGATCATCTGGGGGCCTGGTTGCCATGCTTAACCGCATCATCTAGCTATAGTACTTGCATCAAGCATATAGGCATCAACAACATCCCCGCTCTAAAGGACGAGGCTTTCAGTTGTGTTGTAATGTTTTGTCTATCTTTGTGTATGCTATTTATATGGATTATATCTTTTTGATCGCTGTGGGTCTATCTGTTCCGGCTTGTTATATAGATCTTTTTTGATCTGTGTTGTTTCTCGTGGGGGTTTTAGATCTTTGGGATCTAGATCGATCTGTAAAGATCTGGTGTGGGCTATGGTGTTGTTAACTAGCACTTAACAAAACCAGGTTAATTTTAACCAAAGATCCGAGGGCAA
>JAWAXC010000136.1 GCA_038897115.1 Sulfolobales archaeon
TGTTGGTAGTAGTATTTGTTCTTTCCTCCTGCGCAGTCCCCTGCTGCGAATATCCCCTCTATGTTTGTGTATCCACCTGGTTTGACGTCTATCAATCCTTTCTCATCTACCTCTAATCCTATCTTTTTGAAGAATTCTGTTGGGGGTTGGTTGCCTATCTCTATGAATACCCCCTCTACATCTACCTTCCTGGTTTCACCTGTCTTTAGGTTTTTAATTACTGCATATCTAACCTCTTTATCCCCTCCTATCTCTACGACTGTGCTATTCAATATGATCTCGACCTTATCTCTGTATTTGTTTAGTGTTTCAATATATACTGGGAATGCTCTTAGCCTATCCCCTCTCGTGACTAGATATATCTTCGATGCGTAGCCCACGGCATGGATAGCCCCTGTTACCCCTGCATTGCCACCCCCAACGATCACTATTCTCTTTCCCTTGAAGAAGGGCACATCACATACTGTGCAGTAGCTAACACCCCTGCCAGCGTATTCAGCCTCTCCAGGCACTCCAAGCTTCTTCCTCTCAAGCCCCACAGCTATTATAACAGCTCTAGATCTATATGTCCTGCCACTCCTAGTATAGATCTTGAAGAAATCCCCCTCCCTCTTTATATCCTCAACCCTATCCCTCACAATAGGAACACCGTGTTTAGAGACATGCTTAACAAACCTCTGGATAAGCTCCGAAGCCTCAACCTCTATAAGCCCTGGATAGTCATCAACAATCCCAGCATTAGCAAGCTGCCCACCAATAGTCTCCCCAATCAAGAGGGTTTTAAGCCTATACCTAGCAGAGTAGAGGGCTGCAGATAAACCAGCAGGCCCAGCCCCAACGACAACAACGTCATACTCCTCCTCCTGCACCGGCCCAGCAGGCCCAGATATCCTTAATCTAAAAGACAACCCCGACCCAACCTAAATATATATAGAATTCATACTTATAAGCTTACAGCATTGATCATTCAAACAAATAGCTCTAAAATATATGAACATAAACCAAGAATCATAATATGAGCATCCCGAAGATGGTAAGTTAATAATTGAATCTCGATAGCGCTCCAAAAAGCACGGATAAAACCAGATGTGAACCATAACCATAAAACTCCTTCAATATAAGCATGTCTAATACTTTATAACACCGCTCATAATAATCTGGGTGTTTCAAAGCAACATAGATGAAAATAGTAGTATCAATATAAACCCGTCTCCCTTTCAAGAGACTCCTCAACAAGCTTCACCGCATCAACTCTTTTAACACCACCAAGATATCTATCAACAATAGTTGAGAGTCTTTTCAAGGCCTCAGAGCCTCTAATAGGCTCCATAACTATCTTACCATCAACAACTCTAACTAGCAATCTGTCTCCAACACTTATCCCAAGAGCCTCCCTAATCTCCTTAGGAATAGTGACCTGGAACCTACGAGTCACAATAACCTTAACCATAATCCCACTCATATACCGGAATAGTGCCATAGAATTTAAATCATTTAATGTAAACCTTGCCTCTTAGGACTAAGAGGTTATGGCGATTAATGGTTTTTAAAGATTCGCCTATCAGCGTAGTGGATCCGAGTATATTAAGAGGATGATCTTAGTGTTAATTGAATTAAACGAAATATTTGGTGCCTATACAATGATGATACTACCATCTTGAACGAGATATATTGCAAATTAGAAATACACTTAGGAGAGGGGATATATGTATATCATAGTGCGTGAAAGCCATCGAGGTCTAAGCCGTAGTAGTCAGTATTACTTCGTTATAGAAGAAAATAGGTTGCTACATATTTCTCATTATGCGGTTTCTCAGAAGAAGATATATGAAGATTTAGTCGAATATATAGTAGATCTCAATAGGCTATACAATAAAAAGATCGTTGAGATATCATCTACTAATAGTGGAATCCTCTGCATCGCATCTATATATCCAGCCGAGGATTTGAGGCTCGAGTTCGACCAAAGAAGGAGAGAGACACAAGGACTCTCCTATCTTAATAGCTTTGAATTAGCATATTTAACATATGATGAAAGAATGTTTCTTCAAACAGATTGGAAACAATATTATCTCTCAATGATTAAAGAGCTATCTAAATTCCTCACAGAGTTAAAGAATCTTAACCGAGAGTTTCCATATATCATCCTAACAAGTCTTATTGCTTGTCAGATCGAGAGCCGAGCTAACTATCCATTATCCTTTCTAATACCTTATAGTGCAAATGCTAGGAGGAAATCATTAGAAGCATTAACTAAAGAAATACATCAGATGTGGGTGGCAACACGTTTAATTGTAGAACTAGCTAAATTCGGAAGAGTGAGGAATACTTATATAAACTTTGAGCAGAGCTCGTACTATGCTATAGCTTCATTCTATTGTAAAAGTGAAATATGCTCCTTATGGTATGAATTCGATATGAATCCTCATACCATGTGTGGGGGTATGTTATGGTATAAAAGCGCTTCTAATACGCTTAGAAAGTTCTACGAACACGCTGTAGCCGTACTTAATAAAAGGGGATTAAAGAGAGCACCTCTAAGACCTGACATAGCTATTCTGCAAGGAGGCATGAGTTGCGATGAAGTTGTAAACGAGTTTAAAGTGAAGATGATCATAGAGTGCAAGAATTGGGAGTACGAATACTGGGCTAAGGATGTAGATAACCAGGTTATTCCCTATAAAGAGATCTTTCAGCCAGATGTGATAATTATTGCATCAATGAAGAAGGTTCCTGAACATATTAAATCACTACTCAATAGACATGGAATTATTATAATTGATGAAGTACATCCTGGGGGGAAAGGTGAGAAAGAACTTCTAGAACTTATAAAAACCTTTTAATCTCTATTCTAATGTACTACAATGTTTATGAACTTAGCTAATATTATTGAATAAATTAGAACATATGTTTATTGCTATAATTTAGGTGATAGACCCCTATATCGGAAAAGCTATTATTGTATCCACACTAGATATTAATTTGCTAACTTTCCTTCCTCATATTCTTTTATTTTATAATCCTCCAATAACGCTTTGAAACAGCTAGTTTTAAGAGAGATCATAGCGAGGCCGTGATAATCATCTAACCTATCCCACTCTTAGAAATGCGAGATCTTATGTAAAGTTATTAGAGAACTCATAGGTGTTTTTAGATCTTAGATAGACCTCTGATGATACTGAAATACCTTGAATTATATTTTATATTCTGAATATAGAGTATAATTAAGATTCTCAAGATGCTCCTCATTTTTGTCAGCTGAGACAGGTTATGTCACGGATCCAAACGGCTCTTCTTCATCATCACTAGATAACCTGTCTAGGGGCTTTTAGCTTTTATATGTTGATGAGGGCTCTCGGTTTATTGCTTCTCTATCCCGGAGATCTTTTCGTAGAGCTTTATAAGTGCATGGGTGCCCTTTTCACCAAGCCCCATGGCCTCTAGGGCGTTGTATAGTTGGAGGGCTAGGGCTGTTGCTGGTAATGGTGTTGAGAGTCTCGATGCCTGTTCGAGTGCGTATCTAAGGTCTTTCTTTAGGTGTGATGCTCTGAACCCTGGTTCGAGATCGTTTTTCATTATCTTTGGCATGTAGTACTGTACTGTGAATGAGTTCGCAGCACCGCTTGAGAGAACCTGGAATAGCTTCTCCTCATCGATCCCTGCTTTTCTTGCAAGGGCCATAGCCTCTACCAGGGCTACCATGTTCACAGCAACCACTATTTGGTTGAGTAGCTTCATAAGCTGTCCAGAACCAACATCTCCAACATATACTATAGTCTTCCCCATTGTTCTAAGGATAGGCTCTACCCTCTTGAAAACCTCATACTTACCCCCAACCATTATCGTGAGCGTCCCCTCCCTAGCACCCTTCTCACCACCTGTCACAGGTGCGTCGAGGAACTCAACGCCATATCTCGAGAGCCTCTCGGCAAAGCTCCTAGCATAGTCCGGCGAGTTTGTCCCCATATCTATAAATACCATGCCAGGCCTAGCACCCTTAACAACACCATCCTCGCCAAAGAGTATCTGCTCCACATCCGGACCATCTGTAACCATAGCTATAACCACATCGGATCTCTCAGCAACCTCCCTAGGACTACTAGCTATATATACCCCGAGGGATTTCAGAGGCTCGGCCTTAGATCTAGTCCTATTATAAGCGGTGAGAGGATAGCCAGCCCTAGCTATATGCATAGCCATAGGCAACCCCATAATCCCAAGACCTATGAAACCAACCCTCTCCATACTACCGTTTCTCCCTAGGTATCATTCCATTCATTCTATATAAATTCATGGTCATGCCTAGGGAGTTCCACCTAGCCCACAGGGATCTCGGTATCCCTATGGGCTCATGGGTGGCTTTTTAGCCAAACGGCACACGGCTCCCATCTAGGTCTAGCCCACCTGGGCTTGGAGCAGAGCTCCCATCACCCAGGCAGGCTCTGAGATAGAGGTTCCACACTGATGCAACATCTCGGTGCCACTTCTCCCCACCAACGCTGCATACCCCTACTCTGGATCCATTTTCATATACTATCTCAGCATTGTGGATCGGGCATTGCCTTGAGGTGTTCCTCGGATCCTCATAGATTATCGGGACACCATATTCCCTAGCCTTCTCCTCAATAGCCCTTTGAACCCCTTTGAATGATGTTTGGAATATCCTGTGTCTAAGCTGTTTATCCCTTATCCTAGAGATCATCTTCTCAGCAGGCTTCTTACCTAATGGTAGAAGCCCTCTAGGATTATAAGCCTCTACATCCCTGGCAAACACTAGAATATATTATT
>JAWAXC010000137.1 GCA_038897115.1 Sulfolobales archaeon
GCAGCCATAGCTGTAAGGCTTGGAGAGGAGTTGGCAACAGCGGATAGAGACTTCGAGATCATAGCGAGAGCCGCTGAGTAGCTAGGCTATAGCTTTAAGCTCAGGTTACTAACCTGAACCGGAACCACGAACACTTCAAGCTAATCAAAACCTGTAGACGCTCACCCTATAAGCCCGGCACCGAGCCGCTTTAAGGAAAGCCCCTATCGCGGTAACCGAGTGGAGAGAAGATGAGAATACGCTAAAGCCGTAAACGTCCCTACGGTGATCGTAAGATTCTTCATATGCAAGAGCTGTGTATGTGAATGTAGGCTATTTTTCTGGGATCGGGAGTAGAATAATTGATGACAAATCACTATAATTATTATAATTAACACCTACTTAGTGTGGGGTTGAATGTCATAGGGACTATAGGTCTCTTATGCATAGCTTATTCTAAGAGACTCATAAGCAAGGATAAACCAATTCAAGCATTAAGGGGACTCAAAGAACACGGGTTCAGAATATCGGATGAGATGATAAACGAAGCCTTGAAGAGGTTAAAGTAGATTCTAAGAGAAACGAGATAATGATAGGACTACTGGGATTTGAGCACGGGATCACTAGCTCTAGAGACCATCTCCTAACGAGCTCTGTCCTAAGACAACTGTTGTCTGTGAGACAATTACGTTAGGAATTTATATTTATTACCTAATACTCCTTAAGGGCTGAGGGCTCGAAGACGTAGAGTAATAGATATGTATTTAGGTTGTGAGGAGTATATAGTTAGGTAGTGTTGTTTCATGTCTGCTGAGCTTAGAGAGGTTATTGAGAGTGAGCGTGTTCCTTATCCTGATAAGGAGAAGCTGTTCACGGTTCTAGGGCTTTTACTTAGTGGTAGGGTCTCGCTGGGTAAGGCTGCTGAGCTCTTGAGTTTAAGGGTTGATGATCTCTGGATACTCTTACATAGGCTTGGGGTTAGGTATAGTGTTCTCGATGAAGAAGAGGTTGAGGAAGAACTAGATGCTTATGAGAAGATCTTTAAGAGTAGTGCTCAACACCTCCCCGATAATAGCACTGGTTAAACTAGGGGTTCTAAATGAGGCTCTTAAACTATTTAGCGAGGTAGAAGTTCCTAGTGGAGTAATAGAGGAATTAGAGAGAAAGAAGGATGAAGTATATCGAGAACTCATGAGAGTTATTAGTGAAGGCAGAATACATGTTGAAGAAGTTAAGCGACGACTCCCAAGACTAGGAATCGGTGAGTCATCAGCTATATTTTTAGCCTTGGAAAAAGATAAGATCGTTGTTCTCGACGATAAGAAAGCTCGGAGGTTAGCTAGAGAACTAGGTTTGGAAGTTTTAGGAACTATTTCAATACTTAAGAAACTCTACGAAGACGGTGTCTTAATGGAAACACCTAACTCGATGTATAGGCGTTTAGTTGAGATAGGATTCTACATAGATAAGAAGCTATTCGATAAGATTTTTCAGGAGAAATAAGATGCTTCTGAACTACTCTTTCGACTTGTTAACTAGTAGCCTACTAAAATATTTGAAACAGGCCAACCTCTGAGTTCATAGTTATCTATTGCAGCACATTCTAATCTCTTAAAGCTACACGTAATAGTAATAGTTAGGTGGAGCTAGATATCTTAAAGTCATACACACACGTTGCGAGAATGGTGTACATAAGCCTCTAGACCCAATTAATTTAGAAAAAGCGAGGAGGCTATAGTGGGTATTGAGGAAAGCATATGCGAAAAACTGAAGGATCTAATTGGTGTTCCGGGCGAATCTAGTAAAGAGGAGCTTGAGAAGTACCTGGAGGAGGTATGGAGTTTTGATTAAGACGTTCCTAGATACACATATATCCTACCGTGTATTACACAAGTCTCCTTGAACATAGGAGACATTTACTTGATAAAAATCTAAAGAGCACGTTACTGATATGATTGTTCATAACGAGACAATCTACTCCTCCACAATGCATTATCTAGAACATAGACACTGCGTAATAAAAGGATCATATTCCGTGAGAAAATGGATAAAGAGAAATGGTTATCCTAAGGAGGTGATTGACGCGATTAAAGAGCTGATCAAGAGTAGACGTAAAGCTGTTCTATGCCTTATTCAGAAGCATTCAGCTCGATATACCATCTCCTCGACTAGTTTCTTGGTCTTCCTAAACCTCTGAGACCTTTTCCCATAAATCCTCTAGTATATCCAAGTAATTATAGTAGCTAAAATGCTTAAAAGCCTATCAATAAGCTAACAGTCTCTAACGCAGACCCATAACGGTGTAGATCGTCATGCTAAGCTAAGTTCACAATAATGAATCGATGAAGCTAGGGAGATATTAGTAGATCTGCTGGGCTCTCATTTATGTATAGTCTCTCTAGCAATCTCAACGATTCTGGCTATATATGGTAGTCTCCTCTTCACAGCCTCGCTATCGAATTTCCCCTCGTGGAAGCCCCATACATGTAGTGCCCATGCCCTATCCCACGCCTCTTCGAAATGCTTGCCGATTATGTTGCTCAGAGCCTCGATAGCCCTCTCAAGATCTGTAACTGTCCATCTACCCCTATCTCTAGCACTTCTCAGAATATCCTCGAGGTTGAAGTGTATTGCTAGGGCCTTAACAGATTCTTCAGCAGCTCTGTATAGCTTCTCACTAGCCTGAACAGGATCCTTCTCAACTAGAGCCCTACCCTCCTCAAGAAACCTCTGAGCAGGTTCAACGCGGGCATCAACCTCCTCCTCAGGATCTAGCTCGAGTTCTCTCAAGAGAGCATCGATCACCTTAGACTCTACATCAGCACCAATAGATTTGATACGCTCAAAAACAACCCTGGGCAGCTTAATTACAACCTCAACACCCATGACCAGGACGCCTCATACCAAAGTTATCAATTGTTTCAAGCCTAAATACCACATCACCTCGAGGAACGATCATGAGCATTTCTCCTCTCACGTGCTCTAATTACCCTCCTAGCTTCACTTCTGCGATTAGAGCTAGCCCTTTATGCGGGTTCAATAGCTCCTCCTACACCTCATGGGACTCCTAAATGTGGAGAGGTATCTCAAACTAATATTAATAGCTCCGATCACACCTCTATCCATGATTAATCCATCGCACTACTGATCGTCATCGAGGTAGGAAAGCCCAATATCTATAGCAGCGTAGCTAAAATCTTAAAAGCACTTCACTAAGCCAACAGTCTCTAGCGATAAAACCTTTATAAGCCCAAGAAATGTACAGAACACATAGATTGAGGCAACCAAAAAGATTGAGAGATAATCGATTGGGTGGGGAGATGTTTGACGAGGTAATGGGCATGGGGAGTGATGATGAGAGAGATGTTGTGTCTGTGGGCGGGGGTATCTTGGTTGATAGGGCTAGAAGATCTATCTCTCCAAGCCTTTTCTCACAGTTGAGGACGAGATCGCCACTAGCTTTGCATCTGTTCTTGAGAGAGTCGGTGTTAGATATAGTATTGTGGCTGGCTATGTAGCGATACTATTTGGAAGATCTAGGAGGAGTGATTACATAGACTTCATAGCGCGTGGTGTGGATGAGGAGAGGTTTCTCGAGGACATCATACACCAGGCTATGTGGAACGCGGAGATTGTTAGGAAGATAAGTGTGAAGTGGTTCGAGATAAGGGATAGATGGTTGCAAGAAGCATTTGAAAGGGATAGGGAGATGTGGAAAGACACTAAGATCAGAGAGGCCCTAATAAAAGCGATCCTAGCCAAAGATAGAAATTCTAAAATATTATCGTTCCCTTCCAATCCCAAGGGATCATACCAGGATCTTCCAGAATGATCTAGATCGAAAGTCTTTAAGCTAATAAGCGTTGCAGTAATTAAAAACACGGATCGAAAACATGGGCTATTACGTATAAGCGTTTCCCCTTTCATGGTACTTCTAATTTTTTCCCTAATTTTATTTCTGTGATTAGGGTATCTTCTTAAGACTTAATGCAATTCTAAGAATCTCCTCATCAGAGGCTCCACGTAATTCATCGATAACCGTTTGTACTTCATATCATCTTCCCCCTCTCCCTTAATAAGCTATAAAATTAGATAATTATTAGCTATATAGCTATTCGTACCCATTGGCTATTCTGATATATAGTATGGCCTTCGAGACTATTTTCGGGCTATAGCTTCTCTAGTGCTGTATATAGATCTATATCGTGTCTAGGGCTTATCTCGCCTGCTATGTTGGTTAGCATTAGCCTTCTCACCTCATTAAGATCTCTGGTTCTCCTGAGGATCCATGAGAGCTTTACATATGCAGTCTCTGGTAGCATGTCCTCGCATGGGATTACCCCTGCTCTCAACATCTCCCTCCCAGTTGTATATACCATTAGATTCACCCTCCCGTGGAGTGTTTGTGAGGTTATAGCTACCGGGATCCCCTCTTCTGTTGCTCTTTTAAGGGTTGGTACTAGCTTTTCTGGTACGTGGCCGAATCCTGTGCCCGCTATTACGATCCCTCTGTATCTCCTATCTATTAGCATCTCTATAATCTCCGGCTCTATACCTGGATAGCTATATATCAACGCTACTTTCCTCTCAAAGCCGTTTAGAAGCCTCGGCTCCCCCTTGTTCCTCGGTCTATAGCTGTTATCTATGATTCTTATACTCCTCCTATATGGATCCACAGCTGCTATTGGCCTAGCATTTATAGATTGGAAGGCATCTCTCCTAGATGTATGCATCTTCCTAACCCTAGTCCCCCTATGGATAGCTATCTCCGTATCGGAGGTGCTC
>JAWAXC010000138.1 GCA_038897115.1 Sulfolobales archaeon
CGATGTATCTATTCTTAAACTGGATATATGGATATGTCTAGATTCTCTAATCAGATCCTCATCTATCTCTTCAGGCCTTAGATCCTCTGCAGAGCCCTTGTACCCATACATAGTTATCTCCCCTTGAGGATCTATAGCTACTATACTAAAACCTGTGTCTCCTAGCGAGATTCTAAGACCCTTTATATCTACACCCTCCTTCAACAGCTCATCAGCTATTATTCTTCCAAAGCTATCAAAGCCTATTTTAGCGATTATCCCACTACTCATGCCCAGCCTCTTTACGGCGATTGAGACGTTCACAGCAGATCCCCCTGCCCCCCATTTAGTTCTCAGTATAGGGCTCTCTTGATCAGGTTTTGGGAATTCGTTAACCTGTATTCTGATGTCAACGAGAGCATGTCCAACAGCTATTATATCTATCCTTTTTTGGAGATCCTTCATAGTGTCTCCCTTACTTGTTAATATATAAGTGTTAAGCGAGGAATATTTATTCAACTAACCTAGCTACTTCCTCCACCTCTTTATCCTCATGAATAATTAGTTTTAAAGCTCTAATCATCGCTTTGGGATCTCTATGCTGAAATATATTTCTACCAACAACAGCTCCATTAGCACCAGCTCTCATAACCGATTTAACGTCTCTTAGAAAATCTATAGGTTTCTCTCTGGTAGCACCACCGCTCATAAGTATAGGTATTCCCGCAGCCACCCTAACTACCTCTCTGAAACTTTCTTCCGAGCCTGTGTAATATGTTTTAACAAGATCAGCTCCACTCTCTATAGCAGCCCTTACACCATATTTAACCACTTCCTTATCATATATATTTTTTATAGCAGATCCCCTTGGATAGGCTAGTTGAAGAACCGGTAAACCGAATCTCTCTGCTGTTGATCTTATAGTGAACCAGGTGTTAAGCATAGAGTCCTCATATTCGCTACCCCAATAAACAGTTGCTGCAACAGCATCAGCACCTATAGCTACCGCGTCTCTCACATATCCAAAAACACTTTGTAAGAGCCTCTGCTGCTCTGGCCTTAGATTTGTTTTACCAGTTAGCTTTATGATTAGAGGAACGCGCCCGCCCCATATATCATGGGTCATCGCTGCTATACCCAGTGTAGTCATTATTGCATCTACCTCTGCCTCAACTACTTTACGAATAATCGCTCTAGGATCAATTACTTCTTCTGGGAAGTCTTTGGGACCATGTTCTACCCCATGGTCAAAGGCAAAGATCAAAGCCCTATTATTCTTCAAGATCTTTCTCAACCTAATCTCTCTTCCAATTTCATTAAAGCTCCTTCTCATATAGATATCACATCTTAATATCTCCCACCTAACTTAATTAAGATTTCAGAGCTAGGAAACACTGTGAATAGAAATAAGCATCTAGATACCCTACCCGCTAACAGTAGAATAACCATATAGTAGGAGAGCCGACCTTCCCCTCACCTAAAAGGAGCGGGGCTTTCAATTGTAATCTGTTAAGCAAGAACTCGATATTATCTGCAATGGGTGTGTATTTCTTTATATAAAGGGTTTTGCTTTAAAGAGTAGGAGATGTTTAGAGCTGGAGAGCCCATAGATATCTCGGTTCTAATGATATAAAGGACTATGTTTGATGGTTTTCTATGTATTCGCCTAGCTCTCTAACTGTTATGTTCCCACCACTAAGTAGCCATTGGATCGCATTTGCCACTTCTCTTGCCGTGTCTTGGTGGAGGATTAGAGGTATGTTCATATCAACAGTTGTTCTTCTAAGTCTATAATCCCTTTCAGGTGTATATCCAGTTGTTATCACAAGATCTATCTTTCCCTTAATAATCATGTCTCTTGCTATATCTTGTGAGAGCCTATACTCTATGCCGGGGATCTCAGCATCTTCTAGGGTATAGAGTGTAAAGTACTTTGAGAGTGTTTTAGCAGTCTCGCTCAGATCTTCAATGCTTTTATTTATATAGCTATAGATTAGAACTCCTTTCGATGGGATCTTGTTTGGAACAGCGGATAGCCATGACTTTATAAGGGCATCCTCATAGCTATCTCCTAGACATGCAACCTCACCTGTGCTTCTCATCTCAGGACCTAGGAATGGATATGCACCTCTAATCCTTGCCCACGAGAACTGCGGTGTTTTAACAGCATAAGATCTGCTTGGAGGCTCCCAGAACTCCCCATCTATTTCGAAGCCAGAGCCCAGGGTCGCTTTTGCAGCCAGCTCAGCTAGGTTTACCCCCTTAGCTTTGCTTGAGAAAGGCATAGATCTGCTTGCCCTTAGGTTTAGCTCTATCACATATACCTTATTATTTTTTATAATATATTGTATATTATATGGGCCTCTGATTGATAGCTCGCTAGCTAGTATGACTGAGATCTCCTTCATCCTATCTATTACATTTCTTCCAAGCCTTCTAGGCGGTATAACCATCATTGCATCCCCGCTGTGCACACCCGCCCTCTCTAGATGCTCGATCACAACACCTATTACATGACCCCTACCATCAGATACAGCATCTATCTCAGCCTCGATCCCCCCGTCTATGAACTGGCTTATGGTTACAGAGTGCTCTCTGGAGACTCTGGCTGCTTTAGTTAGATATGATCTTAGCTCCTCATCATTATATGCTATAGACATTGATGTCCCGCTCAACACATAGCTAGGTCTAACAATAACTGGATAGCCTATCTCTCTAGCAGCCTTTAAAGCCTCTTCTATCGATGATGCTCTAGCCCAGAGGGGCTGATCGATCCCTAGCCTGTCTAGGAGGGAGCTGAATTTAGCCCTATCCTCGGCGATATCTATGCTTCTCCCAGGGGTGCCAGCTATTCTCAGCCCCTTATCTTCAAGCTTCTTAGCAATATTATTCGCTATCTGTCCCCCTACAGATACTACTATGTATTCGAAGCCCTCCCTCTCATTTATATCTAGGATTTTCTCTAGACTTATCTCTTCAAAATATAGCTTATCACTCATATCCCAATCCGTGCTAACAGTCTCCGGGTTATAGTTGATCATTGCCACCCTATATCCCATTCTCCTCGCAGCGAGAGCATAGCTAACAGCTGCCCAATCGAACTCTACAGAGACGCCTATTCTAAAGCCTCCCGGGCCTATTACTAGGATCTTTCTCTCTTGATCGTCGAACTCAACATCATCCTCCTGCCCACCATATGTTGTATATAGATAATTAGTCTGGGCCGGCCACTCGGCTGCTAGAGTATCTATCCTCTTGATCGAAGGTAGCCCCACAACCTTGATCCTAGCCTTCCTAACAAGATCTTCGTCGAGACCTATGGCATGGGCTATCTGTGCATCGGAGAACCCCTTTATCTTTGCCTCTTGAAGCAGATACGGATCTCTAAGAATCTCGACCCCCCTTCTCTTGATCTCCTCATAGAGATCTACTATGTCCTTCACAACACCTAAGAAGAATCTATCGATACCTGTAAGCCTGTATATCTCATCAATGGTAACACCCATTTTAAAGGCCTTCGCAGCCCAGAGAGGCCAGTAGGGCCTTCTATTCTTCAGAGCATCTAGAACCTCCTCCAGCGAGTGCTCCTCCTCGTAGAGGGGGCCTCCAACAACGCCTGGCTCTCCTATATCGAGCATCCTTATAGCCTTTTGAAGCGCCTCATGCAGGGTTCTCCCAATAGCCATTACCTCTCCAACGCTCATCATCTCGCTCCCAAGCCTCGCCTCGGAGCCAACGAATTTCTCGAGATCCCATCTAGGGATCTTAACAACTACGTAGTCAAGGCTTGGTTCGAAGAGCGCTGAGGTCTTGAGTGTGACTTTATTGAGGAGCTCATCAAGGGTATATCCCATGGCGAGCTTCGCAGCTATATATGCTAGTGGATAGCCTGTTGCCTTGCTAGCTAGGGCACTCGATCTAGACATCCTGGGATTTGTCTCTATAACATAGTGCGCCTCGCCATTCGGATCAAATGCAACCTGCACATTACACTCGCCTATAAGCCCGATCACACTTGCAACCCTTTTCGAAACCTCCCTCCCAATATAGTACTCCCTATTCGTGAGTGTCTGGCATGGAGCAACAACTATTGATTCTCCTGTATGAACCCCCATGGGATCCATGTTCTCCATACATGCCACAGCTACCGAGTTGCCCCTCTTATCCCTCATAATCTCATACTCGATCTCTTTCCAGTGATGCAGATATCTCTCAACCAACACCGTTTTTACAAGGCCTGCGTGTGCAAACGCCCTATAGATCTTCTCTCTAAACTCATCCCTTCCCCATGCAACGAAAGAGCCTCCACCTCCTAGGTTGAAGCTCACCCTAACAATCACTGGATAGCCGATCTCCTCAGCAGCCTCTATAGCATCCTCTGGAGATGATGCAGCCCTGCTAGGAGGTACTGGGATGCCACTCCTACTCATAGCCTCTCTAAAGAGCCCCCTCTCCAAAGCCACCTCTATACCGCTGATAGGTGTTCCGAGAACCTTGACACCATATCTCTCTAAAACCCCAGCCTTCCAGAGTGCTACCCCAACGCTTAGGGCTGTTTGACCTCCAAACCCTATCATAATTCCATCTGGCCTCTCCCTCTCTATAACCTTCTCTACATACTCGGGGGTGATGGGGACAGCATATATTCTATCAGCATATATGTGGCTAGTCTGTATTGTAGCTATATTTGGATTTACAAGTATAGCCTTTATACCCTCCTCCTTTATAGCTTTCAGCGCTTGCGA
>JAWAXC010000139.1 GCA_038897115.1 Sulfolobales archaeon
AAACACACCCATGGCATAGATCCTCTTATCACCGGCTAGTCTAGACACTACAATGGGGTCAGGCGCATTGATATCCCTCCCAGCTATCTTGGTAAAAGCCTCGCGGATCTCAGGGATTCTCAGGAGTTTGAAGGTCTGGTCTAGCCTCTTAACGATTCCTATGAGCCTCCATATATAGGGCTCCCTCTCCCTATATAGCTTCTCGAAGGCCTCGCGATATTCCCTCCCAAAGATCTTTGCGAAAGCCACTTGCACAGGATAGATAGGCCCATCAATCAATATATTACCAGATCTCATGGTATTTAGCGCAGCATTCTCAAGCCTTAGCCTAAGCTCATCACTAATATTATCAGGTTTATAACCCTCATCATATGGAGAGCCCGAGGGACTCTCAACATATGCTATCCCCTCTAAAAGATCTTTAAGCGACTCAATAGCCTTTCTACCCATCTGAATAGCCAGGTAGGGCGTTCTAAGGCCTGTGGGAACCAGAATATGACGATCTAGATCCTTAGCATAACAAGCACCAATAAAGATCCGAATGCCAGGATAAGCTATAGACCTCGAAGAGCTATCTAAAAAACCCTGATAAGGAGTACCATCAACATTCTCCACAGCATACTCAGCAAGCCCAGAACCCAGTCCAAAACTCTCAAACACCTCAACAGAACCCACAAGCTCTTCAAACCCATCTATCCGGAGTTCCGGACCAAGATATACTAGCTCCTTCTCAGCTCTAGCCAGTATATCTACTAATCTATCGATATCTTCAAGGGGATTTGTTAGCTTCAAGATGTATTAACCATGTATATGTTATTATGTTAAATTATATATTTTGTTTCATAGTTATTTGCTTACAATCTATATTAATGTGGAAACTAGCATTACCGATATCATAGGGTTTAACGCGGATCACGATCTAGGCTTAGTATATTTTGATATAGACTAAGTATAATCCCTACGAGAATTAGCATTTATATATACTTCTAAGCTATAATTGACGGTGATTATATGCAGGAGCTTAAAATAAGCTCCCTAAGTGATGAGGAGAGGAGGGCATTGTTAAATATTGCTAGAGCCCTCTCGTACTTTGCTAGAGAGAGGGCCTACGGATATATAGATAGGATTGCAAACTCCTTCTCACAGGCAACTCTTAGGCATGTAATCTCAGAGGCCCTTAGAAGTCTTAAGAGTGAGAGGGATAGGGAGGGTGAGGGTGGAGAGCATAAGATCTTCATGCCAACGGCGAGCGATGTTGAGATCTTTCTAAGACTTGCCGAGAAAGATCTTAGTGTAGCTAAGATCGTGGCTTCCCTAGCTATTGCATATTCATGGAGCCCTCGAGAAGCTGGGGAGGGGGTGAGGTAAGATGGCTAGCATGTCTATAAGTCTTAGGGTTGAGGTTAATGCAGAGGCTTTCAACGCTGTGGAGACTGTTGGCAATCTAACTAAGCATAGAAGAGCTCCAATGGTGATCCCCAGTGATGGTGGTTATAGGCTTGTCTACGTTCCTGCTGTAAGCGGTGAATCTATTGCTAATGCGTATCAAAGAAATTTAGTTGATGCTGCTAAGGCAATCTATAAGTCTAATCCTCCCCTCACTCAGTGGGATCTTAGGTATGAGTTTGCTAAGTTCATGGATAATAATCATCTAACCCCAGCACTCTTGAAGATCGTCCAGTCAAAGCCGAAGGATGTTGTCGCTGCTAAGCATGAGTTTGAGAAGATAGCTATTAAAGAATCTATCGTAGCTGATGTAGCAGGGTTCCTCTATGCGGAGGAGACCCTGCCTGTTAAGAGAACATCTAGATTCTATACAGGATATATGCTCCCAACCTATGACTCTATAGAGGCAACAGCGATCGAGGCACAGTTCCATGCAAGGCACATGCCAGCGGAGACCGGGGCTGGCGGGCAGAGGGCTGCCCAGATGATCTACTATGTTGAGATAGCATCAGCCCTCTACGGGGTAACTGTATCCCTCGACTTAGATGGTATTGGTAGAACATCTCTGGTAAGGGTTGAGGATGCTGTAGATCCTAGTGAGAGGGCTAACAGAATCAAAGCTGCCCTAGCAGCCCTCCAAGGCCTCTTCCTAGGCTTCGGCTTTGGGGCTAAGCTTAGTAGGTTCACACCGGTTAAGAGAATAGTGTCTGGAGTAGCTATACTGACAAAGCCGATAGCAACTACAGCATCGCCAGCTCAGGTTCCAAGCTATATAGAGGATACAGAGGCAAAGGCGATTAAGCTTGCATCATCACTAAACAAGCTGGGGATCAATGTGAGCTACGATGTAATAGCCTATGGGGGGAAGCCGAAGGATAGCAAGACTAAGAGGGCTTCTACTCCTGAGGAGTTCTTCGAATATGTGATTGATAGCGCTCTTAGATTCTCAGGGATACAAACCTAGATAATATAATGAAATTGAAAGGGAGCTGGGATCTTGTACTATATCAAAGTGCTTATGAGGCTTTCATGGGGCTTTACAAGCAGAAAGCTATTTTCAAGCAAATCGAGAGAATCATATATAGTTCCACCACCAACCACGCTTATAGGAGCCCTTTCATATGGATATGCCAGGCTCAACAAGATCCCTGAGGAAGATGGGGGTCTAAGCTCTGCGGAGAGGATTAGAAGGCTTATCTACTCTGTCCATGAGAAGGTAAATGCACCTGTGATCCAATATGCAGATATATCTAAAATCTGGTGGTACAGGGCTAGGGAAGCGGCTGCAAAATACGACGCAGTGGCCCTGGGCAAGGCCTATAAAGGCTTGTTAGCCGGAAAACCAGATCTCGAGGTGCTATATATAGTGAGGGATCAGGATCAAGCGAGGGTTGTTGCATCATCTGCCCACTCTATAATAAGGATTGGGGGATCCTACGGACTCGTATCTGTCGAGAACGTCGAGTACGGATCTCTATCTTGTGCCTCTGAAGAAGAGGCGTCCACGCTATATTCATTCTGGGAAGACTTGATCCTTGATGGTTTACCCAGCGATATATTAGTTGAGGAGGTTATTGACTATAGAAAAACCTCGATCAGTGGTTATGTTGGTGTTAGCCTTAGAAGAAGGGTATATCCATATTCAAAGTCTTTGATGAAGCCTGTAGAAGTTAGGGTAAAGGTGGATCCTAAGAAAGCTATGATCTGTAGAGGGGGTGAGGAGGTGGTGGTTGTTGAGCGATGAACAGCTAATCATAGAGCTTCCACCTCCAGGAACATTGATCAGGGATCTAGCTCTCACAGCTATTAATATGATCGGGGCATTTGGAGAAGCCTCTATATCTCTTAGAGGTAACGAGGTTATAGTCTCGCATGGGGATATGACAACAGCCCTTGGTAGATTTTCTAATGAGGTATACCTCATTTACGGAGTGAAGAGCAAGGGAAGAAATTTTAGGTGGCCTTATCTACATGTGAATGATAAGGGAACCCTTAAAAAAATTATTCCTCAGAGCCAGCTAGATAAGATAGAGACCTATGGTGATGTAGCAGTATACTTTGTTAGAGAGATCCCAAGGATACTCGGCCAAGGGGGCAGGCTCTCAGTTAAGATAGGGAGAAACTCGATCCAGCTTGGCCAAGGCAAGCTCTCTATGTTCCAGCTCTTCAAGGTAGAGCTCTATGAAAAGGGCCTCTCATATAATATGCCATATCAACTGGATCTAGATGTTAGGATGGATGAGGCATGGACCTCTCTCCTCTTAGCGGGTTTTGCTGTATCCTATATGGGGATGAGGGCGAGTGATGGTGTTGTGCTATCAACAATACCCGAGATCTATGATCGATGTTCTCAAGATTCCTGGCTCGCTATAAACGTAGCTAGTGCTCTCTATAATGTTCCAACAAGCCCAGCAATACCCTATATATTGTATATATATACTACGGCGATCCTGTTAGAAGACCCTAGCGATAGGAAGAATATGTTTTCCGAGGTACCAGAGGGTCTTGCTCTCTTTGAGAGGCTTTTTGCAGATGAATGTAAGAACAGGTGGATTAGAGGTGTTGGATTAAGGATCCACAGGATCGCGCTGGCTGGAAGAACATTTACAGAAGTCTCAAGAGAAGATCTAACGATTGGGGGTGAGATTGCTAGATTAGCTAATCTATGTGATAAATCTGGGTGCGCATGTCTTCAGCAGGTGAGAGAAATTATTAGAAGGGGTTTAGGGGCTGAAGAACCTAAGATTCTCAATGCTCTCACGATGCTTTATGAAGCTCTCATAGGCTCCAAAGATCCGTCTGAGGCCTCGTACTATATAGCTAGGGCTATAAGGGATCAGGAAGAGAGGGAGGGGAGGCAGCTGATCAGCCCTTACTGCTTTAGAAGGCTTGTTGAGGTCTTAACTGGTTTTGCTATGCAATCCTGAGACACTCTATGGAGGTGAGATACTATAGCGCTGGAAGAGATATATAGAAGAACTGTTGAGATGGGCTTCTATAGTTCTCGAAACATTAGAAGCTTCATCGAATATTCCCTAGATCGTGTTGAAAACGCGCTTAAATATAGGAAGGTTGCTATTCTAAGGGCTCCTCCAGGTATTGGTAAGACAGCGGTTCCCATGACAATTCTACTGGCTATTCTAAGGGGTTATTTTCCATATGCTTCCTCTGTGATCCATGTTGCTCCTATGAGGAGC
>JAWAXC010000140.1 GCA_038897115.1 Sulfolobales archaeon
TTTTTTATTTTTAGTAGGATTATCTTATCTGGGACTTAGGGAGGCGGTGTTCGACTATGGCTAAAGTTACGATTAAGGCTATCCACGATACTGATCTCGTGGGGGTTTTGAAGAGGCTTAGATTATATGAAGGCGTTGTTGAGGGTAGATATAGGTGCTTTGTATGTGGTAGAGGAATCACACTTAGTAACATAGGTGGCTTATTCAAGAGTGGAGATGGCGAGATACATTTCGTATGCGATGACATGAAGTGCTTAATGGTAGCAGCCGAGATAACGTCGAAAATGAGTAGGAGATGATAAAATAGATGGCAAACCTCGCCTTTTAAGGTGGGGAAGGGGTCATAGTCACTCAGTCACTCAACCCTAAATACGGCTACGTACCGAGTAATCCCCGGCTTACCTTTGTAATACCTAGCTCTATAAACATCCTGGTTATCCAGCTTTAGATTTCCTACATTAGATGATATATAATCCACGAATTTTCTAGCTATCTCCTTAATTACCTTGCCAGCTGATACTATGTATATACGCCTTATCATACTGCATTTACGCATGCATTTATTTATGAAATCTATGTAGCGGTTCCATTCTTCAAGAAGTAGTTTTTCCAGCTTTCCAACCCTGACGATGGTTATGGAGATATAGTGTCCGCAGACCGTAGGTTCGCTGATGTCGTGTATAGAGCCAACGACCTCGATGAGCTTCTTAACGTCATTCTCTAGCTTATCTCTATCTACATTACCATTGTACTCCTCTAAAACCTTTCTCAGCTCGAAGAGCACTATACGCTTATAGAGGGATTCATCATCGGCTTTGTTGATGTACTCTACAAGATTTCTAAACTCTTCGTTTTCTTTGTAGACCTCCTGAATGTACTGCATGAATTCCTTCAATACATTGACGTCTCTACTAGCATACTCGCGTGCTATAGAAATTGAAAGTAGTTGTGCAAGCCTAGTACCGAAGACCGGCTCTAGGTACTCTGAGATCGCGTATGGCGTTACCATAAGGAGGGCCTTGGCTATTACCTGATTTAGATTGGTGGTATAGGGTATCCTAACGAGCAATACACCTCTATCAAGGTCGAGTAAAACTTGTTCCTCGCTAGACCACTCCACATCTATATCATACTCAATACCAAGACCAGAACCAATTGGCTGTTGTAATACGAGGTTCCTCAAGTATTCCTCAACATACTCCTTATGCTTACGCTTAATCAGGCGAGAAGCCAAGGGATAGTAGACTCTAAGCTTTATGTAGCGTGCGGCATTCTCAACAGTTCTAAATACCTTCATCAGCACCTTGAGGATCAAGTAGATAGCGAAGATAATGCCAAGTACCGTAAACAGCGATCTAAGGGGTTCAGGTAGCTTATCAAGTACCTCAAGCATTTTAACGATATAGCTCAAGTCCATCAAGTAATTAATAATAGAGTCAGAGACTAATTAACTTAAAGCACTCCAATCTCCTTAAGCCTCTTTTACATCTCTTCACTCCTGTGGCCAGCTACAGTTGTAGCCTAGTTCCAGGCTGACAACTTGTTATCAATTTAGACAACAATTTAGGGATTTCATGACCGTTTAGGGTGAGACTCATATCTTTAGCTACAACCCCTTATCAACAAGATGGGGAAGATGATATCATGTGAGTAGAAGCCTGAGACCTAGTAGTTCTTCGCTGCCAAGCATGAGGATAATAGAGGTATCCTTTTCTTCTAGGTACATCTTTCCTAGCTCTCTAACAACATCGTAACAATATTGCTTACTCCTTCTAAGCTGTGTTTTTAGAGTCTTCATACATTCATCAAAATGTTCCTTGGTAAACTTTCTTTCTTTGCTTTGCTTCATGATTACTAGAAGCATAGCATAACCAATGGGCACCCACTTATCACCCTTTCTCCTGTGAACCTTGTACCAGCAAGCCCTTCTCAGCGAGAGTATCTCTGTCTTTGGTACTTTCTCACAGCTCTTTTCAAAGGGTTTTAAACAGTAATTCTCCGTAGGGTCTTTCCTAAGCATTCTTTCTATAATGTCACCCGGTAAATCCTTGACCTCGCTTTCAGACCCTGTACTCTTCAAGTAAGGTATTTGAAAGACATCAAAGATGAAAAGTCTTCCAAAATGCATTGGTGTTGGGAGGGCAAGAAGGTTCTCAACGAAGTTAATGAGAATTCTACCCCAGATCGTCCTAGAATATAGCCACGCCTCGCCCAGGCCTCCGAAAGAAGTAGAGCACTCAAAGAGACCCTCCAAGTACTGTATGCTTGGTATAGCCTCTCTCGAAGATCGATGCTTTTCCTCCTCTTCACCCTTTACCCAGGGTCGGATAAGTTGTGCGAGAACAAGCCCTATCAGAAATACTATGAGGCATAGATAAGTATTCTCCAGCATATAGCCAAACAAAGTGTATCTATGATTCGAAATAACGTATAGCATTAAATCGATAGAGTATAGGCTGCTAATCCATGCGAAGTAGTACGAAAAAACAAACGCAACAACTTTACCAATAGAAATATTTTTAATCTGCTCTCTTATAAGGCCACAGAAATTCTTATCCATGATTTCTTCAATAAATTTAGTGTAGCTATTTCCTAGTGCGTTATCAAGCATAGAAGGCACTTCCTTACGGATGTGTTCTCGGAGATTATGCCAGAAGTTGACATAGTAACCTATCAGACCTACCAGAATAGACATGGTGATGGTTAAGAAGATTACGAGGAATAAATCAGAATTAAAGTTGAAAGAAAAGTGTCCTAACGTGTTGCTCATAAACAGCCTGCCAAGCCAGAAGGAGTAAAGTGCCGAAAGCTGTAGAAACTAGGAGGTGAACTATGAATACAGGCTTTTTCCTCAACCCCTCTATAGCGTTAGCAAGTATAGCGTTATAGATAGTATTCATTTAAATCACCTCAGAAGCTATACTTTATTCGACTTTCGTACTATGACCATCCTAAGCTCCAGCCTAGCCGTGGAAGGGTAGTAGTTGGAGGGATTACGTTTCTTAGTGTTAAGGGTACAAAGATAGCTGTTGCAATATCCATAAGTGTGAGCCAAGAGCCAGGCTGGCTCAACTTCTTATTGGCTGCCTCGACCGTCCGATGGGCAAAGTCGTGTATAATGTCTTTAAAACTCCTTCCATCATCCCTGACCCTGCCTATACTGTTGCCAAACGTCAATGCTCCCCTTCTAGGTATATCCTCGCACTATATATTGTGTCTGTTACTGTTATGTGGTGTTTGCCTCGGTAGATCTTCAGACCCCTCTTCTTTGCTTCTTCCACCACCTTCTCTGGGTTCTTACACCTTAGCTGTATGTAGGGCGGGTGGTACTCTATCCTCAGAAGGTGCCCAGCCTCGATAGCCCTTTTAGTCCACTCTACTGGCTCGCAGTACTCTAGGAGGAAAGCCATGTACTCCGGCACAGCCAGCCCGGGCACAAGCTGCACCATCTTCGCGGGCTGCCTAGCCTTCAATGCAGACCAACCCTCCTGACAAGTATCTCCAGCTCCTTCTCAAGCCCGGCCTGGCGGGCCCGGCTATAGAGGTATTCTCTGTCCAGCCTGTGCCAAGTCTGGCTCACTATCTTCTTGAGGTCGGCTATATCCTTCCTCTCGCCAGACATGAGCTTCATGACAATTATGTCCTCCAGGCTGGGTAGGAAGATGTTCTCTGCAATTCTCCTGCACCTATTAGCGAACTCTTCGTCCAGCGTAAGCGGGGCATAGTTGATGTCTACGTGCACATCGTCCTCAACTAGAAAACCCCATTTCCGCCACTGCACCTTGAAGCCCCTAGACCGGAGCTCCCTAGTTATAGCGTCCCGTAGTTCAGGTGTGAAGGGCTTATCTATGGCAACATCCCAGTCCTGGGTCTCCCTCCCCAGATCCACGCCGTGGATTACAATGCTTCGAGCACCTATAATGAAGACCCTAAGCCCCAGCCCAGTGAGAAGCCTTGAGAGGAGGAGCAAAGTCGGATGGAGAACAGCAACACCCCCCTCAGAGGCCTTGCGAGGCTCCTGCTCCACTTTCCTCACCTCACCCTCTACCTCTCTACGCACCCGGTCTCCATGTTCCACATCTCCCCCATAGCTTCTCTTCGTTACCTCCATCCCTAGATCCCATATTCCTCATAGCAAGCGTGGATAAAAAAGAACCCCGATCTCTATGCAGCTAACTGTCGCTCGCTCTTCTCTTTCCAGATCTGATGCCGGAGTATCTTATTTAAGATATGTCCTAACACCTTTACCAAAGAATAACCCCTTCTAAGGAACCTCGCTCTGAGGGGCGAGGCTTTCAGTTGTAAGGGATTTATTTGTGAAGGCAGCCTTACTACCTAGCTGTTTTATCTCTTATTTATAGTAATTTATAGGAGTTAAGCCATGGTTAATGATCGCTTTGGATGTAACTAATAAGCATTACACCTAATTTTTTAGGTTATCTGGTTTTAGTGGGTATTGATGGTTTTTATCTGGGGTGGGTGTTGAGTTCTCAGGCCACTTATCCCTTTAGATATGGTAGGCCTATAATGCTCTCTGGGGTAGTTGCTCTTATGCTTGGTGGGCTTGTTGGTGTTGGTAGGATGCTTAGCTACCAGGGTGTTGATCTAG
>JAWAXC010000141.1 GCA_038897115.1 Sulfolobales archaeon
CTCATAGGGGTCTAGCTCATCTAGATATGGGTGATAGCCATTCTGAATAGTGTTTAGAAAGGGGAGGAGCCTTAGATAAACCGCGAGAGCTATTGTTGCTGCGAGAACAACCATAGATATATATCTAAAGTATCTTGGAACAACTATAGAGGGCTGAGCCCTAGCAGGAGCCTGCCTAGCCCGGGCCAAGCAAAACACCTTACTAATTATATTTAGTATAAGAAATATATTATCGTTGATCGGGACCAGCGATGGCATACATCTATAATTCACACAACTAGTTCATCTATTTAAATATCACCTCTTATCTATTTTCCTAAGCATTGCCGCCATACCTGTTAGGAACCATGCTAGGTTAACCAGCAGGAGGGGTGGGATCAAATTAATATCTAGGATACCTTGGATAATAGATCTTCTTATAAGCTCTACACCTAGGGATGCTGGATTAGCCATAACCAGGATCCTTATTATGTTTGGTAGCACATCAAGTGGATAGTATAGAGGGCTTAGATAGGTTAGCGCTGAGGATGAAAGGGATATAGCTATGGAGAGCCTGGGTAGGTTTTTCACGAGATACCCTATCAGCGATGCTACTCCTATAACGCCTAGGGGTATTACGAGGGATGCTATTATAACAGCTGCCATAGAGATCAAGGAGAAGCCTATATAAGGTATAGCTAGAGCTAGAACCATGATTGGCACCGGTATCCCAGCCACGGCTGAGGACATGGATCTTGCTAGCAGCACAGCCCATCTAGGCAGAGGTATCTGCAAGAGCCTTTCAATAGCCTCGAGGCTTGCTTCAACCAAATAGTATGCAGTAGATATAGAGGTCCCCATCACCATCCCTGTGACAACAAACCCCGAGATCACAACCTTATGGAGCTCTATAGATGATCCGTAGAGGATCAGCCCTAGAGGCGTTAGCGTCATTGCAAGAGCCATAGATATGGCTGGAGATATAATCATTTCCAACCTCCTACTATAGATCCCTAGGAGCTCGTTGATAGCTAGATATGCGAAGATCTCAAATCTCCAGTAGATCCTCAAGGCTTTTCACCAACAACCCTAGAGACTCTTAGATCCTCTATCTCGCCTATTGACATTATATCCTCCACCAGCTTTGGCACAAGAGATCTATCCTTAACCAGGATCTCTATGTTAATCGGTATCTGGATATTAAGCCCACCCATAATGGTTACACCCTGCATCCTCTCCCTCATCTTCTCCACATCCTCCCTCCTTACCCAGATTATGGAGATGGAGGAGGTTTCAGGTATATTTTCTATGCCGAGGCTTCTGAATAGAGCTCTATGGTCTACCTCGAATCTCAAGATCTCTACTGATGATCCGTATTTCTCCAGGGCCTTCCTAGGATCTCCTGTGGCTTTTCTAAGCAATAATCTGGATCCTATTATATATCCTCCCACAAGCCCCTCAGAGATCCTTGTGAACTCATCATAGCTATAGACACCCTCAACAGATCCTCCTCTTATCCTTATAACATCTGCCCTAAGCACCTCCACTAGATCTAGCTCGTGTGTTGCTACAAGAACTAGAGATCTATCGGAGATTTTCTTCAATAGCTCAACCACTCTACGCCTTCCATCCTGATCTAGATTGGCTGTGGGCTCATCCACAAATATATATGGAGCCCTACGCAGCAGGATCTTAGATAGCTCAACCCTCTTCCTCTGCCCAGCGCTAAGCCTATATATAGCCTCCTTCGAGAGCCCCTCTATGCCGAAGTATGATAGGGCTTCTCGGAGATCCCCTCTAACATCTCTAGGTGTTGTTCTGAGGTAGAAGGTTAGATATCTAGCCACGTTCTCGAAGGAGTCGGCGAGAGGATTATTCGCTACATAGGTTATCCTACCTCTAAGATCATGATCCCTATAAGGATCCTCCCCACCAACTCTGACAAACCCCTTATCAGGTTTTAAAACCCCTGCAGCGAGTCTCAGAGCTGTTGTCTTCCCACTCCCATTAGGGCCTAGGAGCACATATACTCCTTTGTCACCCGTTTTGAAGCTGGCTCCCCGAAGCACATATTTATACACATCTGAGAAAACCACACCGCTATCCATCGCCGCCCCCACCCAAGCCATAGATCTTCTTCTCACACTCGCCCCCTGACGCGGCTATGCTCGCCAAAAAGCCTCTAAGATCTATGTGGCCTTCCCTGGTTTCAAGAAACTTCTTAACCAGGATATATGCCCTTCCCCTCATAGGTGCTGCTGCATCTGAGCATTCCTTCCTATCGAGGCCATCGCTATAGAATGCTTTGAGTAGCTTAGATACCTTCTCCCCAAGCATCTTCCCGATCAGCTGTATAGCTGGGTGATCTCTATATACCCATGATCTAAGATCTTCTATCCCAGCCATACCCCTCTCACCAGCCTCTACATAGTGTTTCTCAACCTCAGAGGCGCCATCAGGATCAAACCTTGAGTATACTTTCAAAGCTGCATAGAGGGAGAAGCCCTCAACAACCCATCTAGGGCAGCTTGGGAGGATATCCTGTGAATATATATATGAGGATATAGCTCTGCTAAGCATCTCAACAAAACCAAAAGATCTATCAACACCTGTGGGAAAAATACTAATAGCGTTGATCCCAGATATGCTAGTCCCACCAAGATGGATCATAGACTGCTCACCACATCTCCTAACTATAACCAATACCCTACCGAGATCAAGACCTATTCCACGGAGCATCTGGAAAAGCTTCTCAGCATCCTCTCTAACCGAGGTGCATACCCTCTCCTCATCCATGCATACTACTTCCACCGAAGAATGGCTATTACTGGTCATCACCATCACCTAAGTATTAGATAGCTAATTAAAAAAAGTTATAGAATACATATGATAATACATTCCTCCTCTGTACATATTACGACACATACCATAGCTACTCCCCAAAAAAAAAGCATGGGGGGTAATAAGCGTCGATCCATGTTGAGGTTGTGGGACAGGAGATCTGATAGTCCATTAATCTATCCATAGATACAGTATCGATCGACCCTGCCCTTTTAAAACAGTTAGAGCATCGATATATTATGGTAATATCTAGAGGTTTAAAGATATAAGAGGCTATGTGATTGGAATTTGAGCGAGGGTGGGAGGTGTATGAGTAGGTATAAGGTTTGGAAATGCGGTATATGTGGTGAGCAGGTTATTGAGGGTCAGAGGTTTCTTGTGATTAAGAACATAGGTTTTGCTCATTTTGAGTGTGTTGTTGGTGAGCTTGTAAAGAGATCCCAGGGCCTCTCTAGGGATGCCCTTTCCCTCTTAGAGGCTAATGAGGCTTTGACATATGCTATTGTGAGGCTTAAAACAGCTGAGATCGAGGCTGAGGGTGAGCATCTCAGGGGTTTGATTGCTGCTGCTAGAAAGGATCTTGAGAAGCACTCAGCGTTTCTCGGTAATGAGCTTGGCAAGCTCCTCGGATATGTGTAGCTAGGTTTTAATCCATAGATCTGTTTTAAGCAATATTTAGCCCTGTTTCATCCATATATATGGACCTCTATGGGGGATATTCTCTCTATAGAGGAGATAGATCTAGGTCTGATGGCTAAGCTTATTAGACTGGCTAGAAAGGCTATTGAGCTCTATATGGAGTATGGGGGTGAGGATGAGATCCCGATGGACTATGAAGAGCTCTTCAAAATAGATCCTAGGATGGGTAAGAAGGCAGCAGTCTTCGTAACCCTTGAGAAGGTGAGCGGCTCCAGCAGAACCCTGAGGGGCTGTATAGGCTTCACAGCCCACCATCTAGAGCTAGCTAGAGCTGTTGTCGAGTCAGCTGTTGCATCCGCGTTCAAGGATCCTAGGTTCAAGCCCCTTTCAAGGGGTGAGATGAGCTCTATAGCTATAGAGATAGCGGTGCTAGGGCCCAAGATAGAGGTTAGAGGGCCCAGGGATATAGTTATTGGTAGGGATGCTCTATACGTTGAGAGCATATATGGATCAGGGATACTCCTCCCCCAGGTCCCCGTTGAATACTGCTGGGATGAGGAGACCTTCCTTGGCGAGACATGCCTCAAAGCAGGGCTGGATCTGGCATGCTGGATGAGGAGGGGTGTGAAGACATATAGGATCCCTGGGAGGGTTTTCTATGAAAAGACCCCTGGTGGGGAGGTTGTTGAGAGGGATCTATTTGGGGAGTATAGATCTAGATGCTCCTAATATGGATAATATGGTTGTTAAGCTATTTACGCGCCTCAGCCCTCACCCTTCTAGAGCTCTTTCCACGGGTCTTTGATCTCTTGATCTCCTCCTCAACATCTATACCAAGCTTCTCAGCTATCTCCCTCAGCCTAGCCCTAACAGTAACCTCGGTGATCCCTGCTGCGAGGGATACTCTTGTCTTGCTAATTGGCTTCCCAAGCCTCTTCGCAGCTATATAGATTGCCGCGGCAGCATAGCTCGTGGGA
>JAWAXC010000142.1 GCA_038897115.1 Sulfolobales archaeon
TTCAAATTTACCTGCTTATTCCTTAGAGTTTTTTATGCTCTTTTATCCATTAAAGAACCTAACAGATTTAGAACCCATGATAAATACTATGAAAATACTAGGTATAAATTACATTATTTTAACTAAAAATTTTATACCTAGCTACTATTTTGGGTTCTATAATCAAACAATAGTTCAAAGATTTGAAAATTGTTTGAAAGATTATCCAGTTCTTTTTAATAACAGTCAAATGACCCTTTATCATTTTTCAAATGAGCAAGTTGTTTCACCAGTGAAATATATAATCTTAGTAAATATTACTGGACCTCTCTGGCCGTCTTCCTCACCAGGGTATATTCCTTATAGGTTAACATTATTACAAGAAGCCTTGGACATTAATTTTGTTAATTACTCCAATGCAATAATAATTCCCAAATCATATGAAGATTACTTACTTAAATATATTGGTAAAGAAAGCATAAATATTACAAATATTAATAATAATATTACAGTTATAATTATTAACAATCTTAACGCAAAAACTACAGTATATGGGAATTCTCCGAATGAGTTTAGAGTAAAACTGTTAGTAGAGGATAGACAAAATTACAGCTATGTCCCTCTAATTGTAAGATATTATTACTATCCTGAATATGTTAATTATTATAGTGGGAATTATTCTGATTTGATAATAATTCCATCATATGGTAATCAAACATACTTATTACTCGTAAAACCCTCATCTTCATTTACCACTATTAATTTTAATTATACGAACATTTATGCGTATATTTCCGTACTATTGTATCCTTCGCTATTAATCATTCTAGTAATTTATCTAATTTTAAGAAATAAATTAAATGAAAGCTTGAAATTAATTCATAAACTATTTAACAGAGAGTTTAGAAGATAACCAAACAGATTTGAATATTTTTCAATAGGAAGAAGATTGTAATCAAGATAAATAGATAATTTCGATAATCATACATGATTTACCATTAAAGGAGTTTATACCACAAAATGACTAACTTTCCTTATCAGCTCGTCAAATTATGAGTAAAAATGTACTCTAATATGTTCTAGATAATGAAAACCTAATAGTAAGCTTGTTCAATAACTTAGTTCTATCATTAACACTACTAGATGTATATAAATCTTGTGACTAATCTAACTATTACTGATTTCTACACCTTCTTTGATGGCTAAGAAAAATAGCCATGATAACTTTTTTAATTCTAAAAAGATTAAGAGGGTTAAAATGATGAGTGCTAAGATTAACGTCATAATAACGGCACATATAACTCATAATTGCTCACATTTATTGGCTAAAATCCCTTCCCTAAAAAAGGGAGAAAAACGTGAAGGAGGCTTGCGAAAATCATGAATCCAATAATTAATTATCTTAAGACTCTTAGCATGACTACTGTAAATATTTTAGTAGCTTTCATTTTCTTCATATTTACTGCAAAGATAACTGAACCAGCATTCTTCGGTAAAATTGCGATAATCCAACTTCTTGAAGTGATGACCTCATTTTACGCAATCCTTAATACAGGTATTATAACGAGAGAAGTATCTTACATGTACGCGCAAAATAATATAGAAAAGAGATTTCTTAGCACAGTCTTAATAACCCCATTCTTAGTCTCACCATTTTTCCTAATTCTTTTAATCTTCCCAAATTATGTAAAACTAACGATACCATATTTAATACTTTACTTGTTTTACACATATTCAAGCTCAGTATTAATTGGTTTGAATAGATTTACTGAAAATTCAATAATTGGTATAATTTTTCTTATAATAAGATGGGGGGTTTCACTTATCGCTGTTATTTATCATAATATCTATTTGTTTATCCTAATTTGGACTTTAGGTGGGCTTTTAACCAGCCTATCATCCTTTCTAATAATACATAATCATGTTAAAGGATTGCCCTTAGTTTTCGATTATAATATTTTCAAAAAAGTCTTTAAAGAGGGCTTGCCGTTTTATTTATCAAATTTCTCTGGTTTTCTGAGTTCTCAAGGGGATAGGGTTACTACTGCTTATTTATTAGGATCTGCTGATCTAGGGATTTATCAGTTTTCAGCACTTCTATCTGGAGTACCTAGTATGGTAATTGGTGCTGCAAACGCTGCTCTATTAACATCTTCCTCATATTATAAAGCAAAAGGTAAGAGCGAATTAAAAATGAGTAAAATAACGTTCAAGGTCACTGCGATAATGTCGTTTATTATTTCAATCTTATCTTTACCAATTGCGTATTATCTAGTTCCAATTCTATTCCCAGCTTATAAGAGTGGTTTGCCAGTGATTACAATATTACTACTAACACTTACTCTTACTACACCAATAAATATTCTAACTCAGTTAATTATAGCCTTCAAGAGAAATTTGAGGCCATTTACTTTCTTGTCAATAGTTACTGGACTAACAGTGGTTACTACATCCTTTATTCTAATTCCTAGGTTAGGGATTTTAGGAGGGGCTATTTCTCAATTATTATCCTCAATAATTAGTTCTTCATTCATCCTATGGTATTCTTTATATACTAAAGTATTTGAATTAGGGAGAAAGGAGTTAGTTGTATTATCAATAATCCCACTAATTTTCTTTTATGAGGTATTTCTTGATCCTTTCCCATACCCCCTCTTCTCCGACTTACTTTTGTTATTATTTCTGATTTTCTTTTTTAAGAAGATAAGGTTATTTGAAAGTGATGAAAAAGAAATAATCTTTTCCTTTCTAAATGATAAATTGAGTTTTATGAAGACTTTGATAAAACTACTGCTATAAAAGATATGCCGTTAGAAATTTCTTATCTCTATTACGAAAAGGTATCATCTATGTTAATTGCAGAGATTATGCGTATCATGAAATTCTTACTAGCTTATTAGTTCTTTTAAAAGCATTTTTCTCGCTTGTATGATTTTAAGATTTAGTAGTAATTTTACTCTTTGCGATATGGTGGTAAAATGGTTAAAGAAAAAATCAATGATTTAGTAGTAATTTCTTAACATCTAGGACTAGTTAGAGCCTATAGTTTGAATATAATCTAACAAATAATTAATTATTGTAACTTTGCTTTTAGTGATCTAAAATAAATATAATGTGATAAATAATTAAAATTCAATACTTTCTGTAAATGATTTTCTTTCAACCTCAGCCTTTTTAAAAACTACGAGACTTCTTCATAAAGCTGAAAATACTTCATAACATTTTAAATATTATCTTGTAACTGGCTACAGTTTTAGTATAGAAAGGTTTGACATAAGGAATTTAGCACAAATCCCTAATAATTATTCCAGCCAGATTTGCTTATTATAATAAAGACTTAAGAGGAATTTGCCTAGATTAAGGCAAATTTTAAGTATAATGATAGTTTATACTAATACAAGAAGCTGATAGTAAATATCTACTAGGGGATAAATATTAGACTATGAAATGATAGTAGGTTATACCTATTAGGATATAAGCAATATTTTTACATTATTTTATGTTAAAAAGTCTTTTTGTCTCATAAGCAATAATCTTATCTCTTATTGGTCTAGGTAGAAATAATACAAGCCCAGCGATTGTCTTGGCCAAATTAACCTTATATGACCATCCGTCAGGAATAGTTAATAATTGAAGTTTTTCGTATAATGTGAAGTCCATCTCCGGTGGACTCTTTCCATTCAAAAGCAAATATGATCCATAATACTGCAGCTTATTACCAATTCTGGCAATTTCTGTACGTTTTTTCACTTCTTTACTACAATCCTTAAACTTGTTATAAAATAATTCATAATCATGTAGATATCTACCATAAAATGATACTCGTTGTAATAAAGTTAATGGATTAGTTGTATTATGAAGATGAACTCTGTATAACGTGAGCTTATCCTTCACGTGATAGAGACCTTCATAAAGTTTGTTACAAATTGAGGTGAAGGCGAAGTAAGTGTCGACCACTAGCTCTATAGATTTTAGGTCAGGATCTATTAATTCCCTCCTTAAGGCTATAGACGAATTATTGATGAGTAACTTGGTATGCTTACGATGTCTGTATGTTTTGGGGTTTAATAATTCATCCTCCTTAATTCCTCTCTCTCCGATCTTGTCACCAAACTGATCTATTAGAATAAGCTGATTTCTGAACCCTCCTATTTTCCTATCTTTAAAAGCATTATAAACTATCTTTAACCTATTCTCATTATACATATCATCATCATCTAACAAGGTTATAATATCACCCTTAGACTCTTCTATACCTTTATAAATGAATTCACCATATCTTTTAGAATCATCATAAATTATCTTAGCACCATTTTTCCTAGCATAATCATCAACTTCTTTGTCCTCTTCCTTTTTTACCACAATAACCTCATATAAACTCTTGTCTAGACTTTGATTGAAAACACTATTCAAAGCGTATTTTAAATAACCTCTCTTATTATACTCACCAACA
>JAWAXC010000143.1 GCA_038897115.1 Sulfolobales archaeon
CAACCACTGGGGTGGGGAGTATGCTAGGATATTCGATATGATGGTTGCAGAGGCTAGGGAGATGGCTAGGAAGTCATTCGAACCAATAGCTGTTTTCCAGAGGGGAGGTGCTAAGATGACTATAGAGCTTCTGAGGAAGGAGGATGGATACGGGCTAACAATACCCCACTACTACGCATTACTAGCAGCGGGCGAGGCCCTCAAAACCATGCCACCACTGAGCATGACTGGCTTCGCAGACTCCGTAGCAAGGATCTTCCCATATATAACACCGGACAAGGACTATGGATATACCCTGGCTAAGCTCAGGAACGAGAGCATAACAAAGGAATACTACGAGGAGCTAAGGAGAAGAGCATGTATGGACGCAACAAGCGGGCAGCAGATAACAGCGGGATACCCATACGATCCACTATGGATCCTCGTAAAATATGGCAAGCAATACGCCAACAAAACCGTTTCGGAGAAGGAGATAGATGATCTCTGCCAGAGGTTCTCAGAGCTACTGACAATGAGGAGGGTAGACCCATCACTAGCCCTACTGGTAAAAGGTGCAGAGGCATTCAACGGGAAACACACAGCGATAATAATATGGATGGAGCCCGATGGTAAGAACGACTTCAACATATTCGTAGCAACAATAGACGGAGACCCAAGACCAGCTGCAGAGCTGGCATACGAGCTGATAAAGAACATATCAATAGCATTCAACGCCATAGTATCCCTCCTATACGACCCCGTGAACCTCCTCGGAGAACCCCTAGGAGACTACGAGCTAATGAGATACGCAGTAGAGAATGGAAAGCCATGTGACTACTATCTATGGCAGAGATCAACATCAATGTTAGCGTCAATGTGTGGCCAAATTGTAGATAACGTCCTAGGCCGCCTTGTAATTATGTACGGCAGCATCCCATTCCTAGCAGAGTTCACAAAGGTGGTTCTAAAGCCTGTTGCAAAGCCAGCTGCTATCGAGTGGATAGACAAAGCCGAGCCCATCCTGATAGAATGCCTATACAACTACAGATGCTTCGAGTTCTCAGGATATAACGTGATAAATATCTATAGGGGGTGGCCAATAATAATCGATATAGGTATTAATAAGAGGGATCTGTATAGAGGTCTATACGAGAACATAGACCATTCTAAGGTATTCGTACTCGTATCAGGCTTTGATGAGGATAAGTATAAGCAGAACGAGGGCTACCAAAAGTTCCTGGAGATAATGTCCAAGCTGCCATCCACTAGAAGGATGCCCATAGGCTATTTCATAGATGATAGCTCAGGGATTAGATATAGTGTAAGCGATGCAGAAATGCCTAGGGAGATCCCTGCTTCCTATGAGTATCAGGTTGTGTATCTAGTCCCTGGTGTCTCGAAAGCTGTTGGGTAGATATGTTTTTTTATCATTATTTAACAGGTATTATCGCAACTGCGAAGCCCGGGCTTGGATATGTTACTATGTTTAGACCTGTGAATGGGTCTGATCCACCCATTGATAGATAGTCTTCGAATTCCTTTGGCCATGGCTGTGGGACGTTTGGTAGTGAGTACATAACCTGTCTCCAGTCATAGATAACTTGGTCAAACCAGTTGTAGCAGCTGCTCTTATCTGGGTTGATAGCAGGTAACGGTGCGGAAGGATTGAACAAGTGTAGCCAGGTTGTCTTGTCAAGCCTACAGTAGTATCCATAGATACCCACAGGCGGCACTGCATATATCACTCTATAGTGGATCCTGCCCAGGATGTTGTTCTCCCCAGCACCGATCCTGAATAGCAGTGGGGAGGATGGGTTGAAGCTATAGCTATCCCAGTATAGCAGGAAGCTACCTGACTGCGGAGCATTGATAGGCGGGTCGTTCCTCTGGGTGAGGTCGTTGAGATCAACTAGGTAGAACAGCCTAGGATCTGTATACCAAGGAATCATTTTCGCATCACCAAATCCAGTCGGTAGGACTATATGATATTCTCCCATTTTCGGTATTGCGTCTGCTGCTATGAGTATTGAGGTTGCTCCGTAGATTGCTTTGAGCCCTTTTCCAGGGATGTTGAGTAGCATAACCGGTATGGTTGCTGCTACGAAGAACTTTATAGGCCCTCTAACAGGTGTTACGCCGAAGTCGTGGTCTCCCTTGATCATATATCCTATGCTAGCCCACCTTGGATGGCTCAGGAACCACTCGAATTCCCCTTTTGTGTCTAGCCCTGATAAGAGGTAGTTATTCCTCGAGATTGTTATGAGTGGGTCTAGAGACTTCCCCTGGATCACTGGTTGCTTTGTATAGTCAGGTATTATGAAGCTGTTCTGGAACACCTGGCACCTCGGTACTGGGAGGTAGTTCTGAGACCCTGGATATGGATAGCATATCAGCATCCCACCACCAGGATCTACATATGACATGAATACAGGGACAGATGGGTTGATACCGGGGAACCTGGCTATCTGTTGAGCAAGGGAGCCGCTGTAGGTGATCTGGAGCGGTCTGCCCTCATACTTCTCAGCATCGGGGATCCCAGCGTGCTGTGGCACCCAATAGATACCCTTTATCAATACAATATCTGGTGTAGGTAAAGTAATATGTCCTGACCAGATATTCGATCTATAGCCCCACAGAGCGTTTATACCAGATGAACCCCCGTAGAAGTAATAGATACCCCCGCTCTCTATCTCTGTGACCTTCTGGAATGTGCCGGATGTTAGGTTTAGTATTCCAAACGAACCACTACTATCTTTCGCGAAGTAGCCAGCAGGTTCTAACAGCTTCATGGCTGGTGCTGATAGCTGGTTATTGAAGGGATCTACATCTCCTCCCCTCACTTGAGGTGCGAGTGATGGAACCATAAATGCGTAGTGCCCGGTAGCTGTAACTAATGATCCTGGGGCATATACACGATCACCAAGTTTATTTAATAGTTGTAAGTTGCGTACTATAGTTGTTAATATAGGATATCCTGGGTATATGAATACAGTACCACATGGCGGTGACATCAACAACCAAGGAATATCTATGCATAATATGCTTTTAATTATCGAAGGGTCTATCGGGATCATATTTATCCTTGCAACTACTGGGCCGTGTTCAAATGAGGTTCCCCTCATGCTCTCTGTGAACTGGATCGGTGTTGTTGTTGTTTGCTGTCCACCGGGAGGCCCTGTGTTTTCGCATAGGAGTATGTCTGCTGCGTCGTCGCTGTCCACTGCGAATCCCCATATACCCTCGTTACCTGGTTGGATCTCGAATGAGAGTGCTATCCAGCTTGCGAAGTAGTCCTTCTGCTGCTGTGGGAATGGGTACTGGGCATAGAATGAGTACCATATCTGGCACCACCAGCATCCATCGAACTCGTAGAAGAATACCCTGTCCACCTGCCCACTCCATATGAGTGTTGGGCTTGATGAGAAGAACCTGTCGAAGTCCTGGGAGCTATATGCATAGCCGCCTGGCCAGCTATAGACCCTCATGGTTATGGATCCTATGAGCCTTGCATAGGCTGATAGCCTCTGCACACCCTCGGGGGTTAGCCATATCCAGTCAGCATTGGGTGGCTTTATAGCCAGTGCAGCCGCTTCCCATCCACTTGTCTCCTGCTGCCTCAGGATCACAGTGTAGTAGACTCGATCGTTCCCCCTGGTTGTCACAAGCCTTGCGAAGCCGCTGTGGCTTGTTGAGAAGTCAGGGCCGTGGCTTCCATACCAGCTTGCTACTACGGAGCAGCTTCCCTGATCCTTTGTCCAGGGTGGTATAGCTGGTGTTCTAGCTGGTGGTGAGATCGTGTTTGACTCGAGCTCCTGGTACTTACACCTCTCCTCCGTGCATACGAATACCCCTATGGGCTGGTTCACATAGTCATTACTATCCACCATGTAAACACCTATTGAGACGCCCTCGCCGGGCGGTATCGATATCCAGCAGGATATCCATGAATTGATGATCCCTGAGATCTCGGATACCCTGTAGAGCTGTTCAACACCGTATGGGGATGAGCATACCTCTGCGGGGAAGTCATATCTCCACGACGGGGTTATATACGCTGTTGCGGTGGCAGGAGGCATATAGCCCGGTACAGTTGGTGTCCCACCTCCTAGGAGTGGCCATAGTGCGTTTCCATATGGTGTTGATAGGAGGAATATGACTGCGAATCTCTTAGCCTCCTGATACCCAGAGGATATTGCTATGCTGATGAAATACCTATACCCTGTTGATGCCTCAGCCTGGTAGATCTGGGCTGTGAATGTGAATGGCGAGGACTCTGGAGGCCCTGAGAGGGATGACCATAGGATCGAGACTCTGGAGAGCATAAGCATATACGCCGATAGA